>NZ_JBBNAH010000451.1:0-7370 GCF_037994325.1 Pseudomonas sp. | reverse complement strand
CGCCACTGGCTTCGTGGCGCTGCACGTTATTGCGCTGCTCGGTCAGTGCGGTGAGCGTGGCGCTCTCATAGGCCATATAGCTTTTCAGGCATTCGACCAGTTGTGGAATCAGGCTGGAACGGCGCTTGAGCTGCACGTCGATATCACTCCAGGCCGCGGCCACACGCGCGCGATTGAACACCAAGCGGTTGTAACCGTAGATCACCCCGACCACGAGCAGCAGCAATATGGCTGCCGCCACCCACACGATTGGTCCCTGCATGCATTCACTCCCTTACCGCACGTTGGCGCGTAGCTGGCTGGCGATGCTACTGCAAAATGCGCCCCCATCGCCTGATGTCGGTAACTTTGACATCGAATGGTTGAGAACGAACCTACCTGATCGTCAAAACCATCGTAAATCCGTCCGTGGCGCGGCCGCGTAGCTTCTACCTGCAGATTTCATCGCGTTAACGCGCGCAGGTTAGGAGAGCAAAATGAACAAAACTGAAACCCTGCTAGTGGTGGCCGGCTTGCTGTTGTTGGCGTTGGCCACTGTGCTGTTGATGGCCCATAGCAATGCGGCCGAATGCCTCGATCTGCTGACTGGAGGTTGCCAAGAGGTCGGCTTCGCCTACGAGGGGGGCGGCAAAATAGCGCTGCTGTTTGGCTTTGTGTTGTTTCTACTGGCTGCCTTGCACGGCTTACTGCGCAACGATGGCAACGGCAGGCAGTGACGTGATACAGCGAATAAAAACCTACGCGCTGCCGCTGGCGGCGCTTTTATTGAGCGGCTGCGTGCAATACGACTGGTACAAGGACGGTGCCAGTTTTGAACAGAAAGAACGCCAGGTTTTAGCCTGTGAGGCCGCTTCGCTTAAAGCCCTGCCACCCAATTTCCAAACCAGCAGTCAAAGCACCCAGACCACCGGCAGCACCAACTGCGAGGCCGGCGTTAAAAATTCATGCGGCAAAAAGAACAAGGTCTATACCCAGACCGACTACCAATCCAGCGACGTCAACGAAGACGCACGCTGGGTTCTAGTCAAAGACTACATGTACCAGCAAGGCTGGCGGCAGATAGAAATCAGCCACTGATCTTGCGCTGGCCGGCATCGCGATAGGCCAGGTACTTACGCTGGGTGGCGATATGGTCGGCGATGATCTTGGCGTCATGCCATACGCCCCAGATAAAGGTCGAACCGCGGCGCAGCAACCACGGCAAACCGAGGAAATACACCCCTGGCTCACTGGAAACGCCGCGCTGATGCTGCGGTTTGCCATTGCCATCGAAGGCGTTGACCTGCAGCCAGCTGTAGTCAACGGCATAGCCGGTGGCCCAGATAATGGTGGTGACCCCGGCCTTGGCCAGATCCAGCTCCAGCAGCGGATGGGTTACACAGTCGGGCTGCGGCAGAAAAAAACGCGCCTCGGGCTCTTCCGGTAATTCAAGGCCATTGCGGGCGATATAGGCGTCGGCCGCATCCAGCAGCGACAGGTAGTTCTGGTCGCCGTTGGCCAGGTTTTGCGCCAGGTCCGCTTTGAACTTCACCACGTTGCCGGTGAACGAATCGGTCAGCCCCACCAAGGTAATGCCTAGTTTAGCCAGGGCGCGGAAGTCCACCGTATGGCCGCCGCGTGCGCCGCTCACGGCGATGGTCACGTGTTCTTTACCCGGCTTGCTCGCGGGTGCATCCCACTCGCCCAGCACACCTAACCACCAGCAGAAATCGCGATTACGGTAGGCGCGTGGTGGCCGATCGTGGGCGCCAACGGATAGGTACACCTGTTTGCCGGCGCGCTGTAATTCGTCGGCGATCTGCACGCCGGAAGAGCCGGCGCCCACCACCAGCACTGCGCCTTCGGGCAACTGCGCCGGGTTGCGGTAGTCGGCTGAGTGCATCTGCTTGATGCCCAAGTCTTGCGGCGCAATGGGGGGAATCACTGGGCGCTGGAACGGCCCGGTTGCGGCCACAATCCGATTGGCTTCGAACGTGCCCTGCGAGGTTTCCACCGTGAAGCCTTGGCGGTCAGCATTACGGGTAACTTTCTGCACCTCTACGCCGGTGCGGATCGGCGCGTTGAATTTCTCGGCATAGGCGACAAAGTAATCGGCGACCCGCTCTTTGCCGGCAAAAGCGTCTGGCTCCAGATCATCAAATTCCAGCCCGGGAAAGCGGTCGTGCCACACCGGGCCGTTAGCTACCAGCGAATCCCAACGCGCCGAGCGCCACGCCTCGGCAATACGGCTGCGCTCCAGCACCAGATGCGGTACGCCCAGGTTGCTTAGGTGTTCGCTCATGGCGATACCGGCCTGGCCTGCGCCAATCACCAGTGTGTCGATGGATGTCTTTTCAACTGTCACAGCTATGTCCTTCTGGAAGGCGGTTTGACGCAGAGCGGCCCTAGCCTGCTGCCACGTGCGCTGAGCGCAAATGGAGAAGCGATGGGCGCATTCTGTTCAGCGCCAGCCAATAGCGAAAATATGATTTATGTAGTCGCTACCTAGGAAAAAGTTACCTCTGCCGAGGTCGGCGGAATTCACGACGCAGAGGCGCCGGATCAGGCCCGTTGCGCGCTTTCTTTCCAGCCGTTGGATAGGCGACCGCTCATCAGCAGAACGATAAATACTTGTACATGGCCATGTGGTCTGTACAATTTTTTGTTAGTGTCGCCCTGATGTCAGTCGGCCATCCTTTGGCGTCGCTGTATTGCTCAACCAAGGCCGGAACTAAATCCTAGAGGTGTTGTGATGTTTTCCAAGAGTCTGAAGCTAGAGCTGGCAGCCAGGACGGCCGAAGTGGAAGGGGTCAAGGGAATGATGGCCGCGTTGGAGCGTTCCATGGCGGTCGTTGAGTTTGACCTGGATGGTCGCGTGCTGCGGGCTAACCAGAATTTTCTACAAACCATGGGTTATCAAGCAGAGCAGGTGCTGGGTAAAAGCCACCGAGCGTTCTGTTCTGCCGCCCATGCCAGCAGCAAGGAATACGCAGACCTGTGGGCCTCGCTGCGTGCGGGTAAGTTTGTTTCCGGCACCTTTCAACGGGTAAATGCCAGTGGCGCCAAGGTGTGGTTAGAGGCGAGCTACAACCCGGTGATCGACGGCAACGGGAAAGTGGCGAAGGTGGTCAAGTACGCCATGGATGTCACAGCCAACGTGCTGCACGAGAGCGATACCCAGGCCAAGTTGACCGCCGTTGACCGCGCCATGGCGGTGATCGAGTTCGACCTTAACGGCAATATCCTCAAGGCCAATGACAACTTTGTGCACACCATGGGTTATGGCGAGAAAGAGATTATCGGCAAGCCGCACCGCATGTTCTGCGAGCCGGCGCTGGTCAACAGCCCTGAATACGCCGAGATGTGGCGCGGCCTTAACCGCGGCGAAATTCGTGGCGGTCAGTTCAAGCGCCTGGCTAAGAATGGCCGTGTGGTATGGCTGGAAGCGACCTACAACCCGGTGTACGACCTCGACGGCAAGCTGTGCAAGGTGGTGAAGTTCGCCAGTGATATCAGCGAGCGCATTGAAAAACAGGAAGCCGACGCCCGCAGCGCCGCCCGTGCCCACCAGATATCTATGGAAACCGAAGAAAAGGCCGAGAGCGGTACGCTGGTGATACAAGACACCGCCCGGGAAATGCGCCAGATAGCTTCGAATATCAGCGACTCAGCGCAGCTGGTCGCCCAGCTTGGCGCGCGTTCCGAACAGATCACCGCCATCGTCAACACCATCCGCGGCATCGCCGATCAAACCAACTTGCTCGCCCTCAACGCCGCCATTGAAGCGGCGCGAGCAGGCGAGCAGGGCAGAGGCTTTGCCGTGGTAGCCGATGAAGTGCGCAGCCTGGCGGGGCGCACCAGCGGCTCTACTGCCGAGATTTCCGAGCTGATCAGCCAAATTCTCAAAGAAACCCGTGAAGCCGTAGCGAGCATGACGCTGACCCAGGAAGTCGCCGACCACGGCGTCGAACTGGCCGACCAAGCCGGCGCCATGATTGTGGCCATTCGCGATGGCGCCAGCAGCGCGGTGGAGGCGGTGAGTATGTTTGCTGCGGCGACCGATACAGGCCGCAAGGCGGCAAGGGCCTGAGACGCGGCGTTAGCGGGGGAACGGCGCTAGTCCACGCTCGGCTTAACACTCTGGGTCCCCGCCTGCGCGGGGATGACGACGTTTTACGCTTAGCGCCATCCTGCCAAACCCGACGCCAATCACCGATTAACGCCCATAAAAAAACCGGCTTGTGGCCGGTTTTTAGTGGGAAGCCTTGGCTTATTTTTGGTAAGCCGCAACCGCCTTCAAAATTTCGGCACGGGCCGCGTCTGCGTTGCCCCAGCCTTCAACCTTGACCCATTTGCCTTTCTCGAGATCTTTGTAGTTCTCGAAGAAGTGCTTGATTTGCTCAAGCAGCAACGGCGGCAGGTCGGTGTATTCCTTAACGTCGACATACAGCTGCGACAGTTTGTCGTGCGGTACGGCGAGCAGTTTGGCGTCGCCACCGGCTTCGTCGGTCATGTGCAGAACGCCAATCGGGCGTGCGCGGATTACCGAGCCTGGGGCTACTGGGTAAGGGGTTACCACCAGCACGTCGAGGGCGTCGCCGTCGTCAGCCAGGGTGTTGGGGATGTAGCCGTAGTTAGCCGGGTAGAACATTGGGGTGGCCATAAAACGGTCGACAAACAGGCAGTCGCTGTCTTTGTCGATTTCGTATTTGATCGGCGCGTGGTTGGCCGGAATCTCGATGGCGACGTAGATGTCGTTCGGCAGGTCTTTGCCGGCCGGGATCTTGCTGTAGCTCATGGGTTCGCTTCCCTTGGTTGGCCAATCAGGCTTTGGCTGGACGGTTGCCGGCCAAAAAGTGGGCCGGATTATAGGCATATTCGTTGGCCGTTACCATGCTTGACGGCTCAGCCATTGGTCGCGTTTGTCTCGCTCTTGTGGCCGTGTTCAAGGCGTTGCATCCGCGCCAGCGGGTCTTGCCGGTAAAAAGCCTGCAATTGGGTGTACACCTTGGGGTAGGCCTGCATCAGCAGGTCGGGGGCGCTGAAAAAATATTCGCTGGTAACGGCAAAAAACTCCGCGGGGTTCTCCGCCGCGTATGGGTCGATGGCGGTTTCGGCGTCGGGGTTGGCGTCGAGCTGGCGGTTGAGGTCGTCGTAAGCGCTTTGCATGGCGCTCGACCAATCCTCCAGGCGCATATCGCTGTGCAGCGGCGGCAGGCCGTTGGCGTCGCCGTTAAGCATGTCGAGCTTATGCGCCAGCTCGTGAATCACCAGGTTATAGGCATCCCAACCGCCGCTGCTGAGCACCCCAGGCCAGGCCAGAATCACCGGGCCGCGTAACCAGGCTTCACCACTGTGTTCGCCATCCCATTCGTGCTCAACGCCGCTGGCATCGCGATGTTTCTGTGGGCTGACGAAGTCGTCGGGGTACAGGACGATTTCATGGAAACCCTGATACCAATCCAGGTCGGGCAGGTGCATTAGCGGCAACTGCGCTTGTGCGGCCAAGTGCAGGCGCTCTTCGCTGTGCAGTTCCACGCCGGGCAGGGCGGTCAGGTGTTTGTCGTGCAGAAACAGTACGGCGCGGTGTTGCAAGCGTTGCTCTTCAGCCGCGCTGATACCGTCAAGAATCGGCAAGCGTTCGCGCACCCGCGCCCAGGTTTCAGGCGTAATCGGGTGCTTGGCGAGGATGCGGCGTTGGCGCCAACCGCGCAGAAACCACATAACGGCGCTGGCTTAGTTAACCGAGTCGGGCGCGGTATCTGGGCGATTACGGCTGTGCCACCAGCCAATCACCATGGGCAGCAGCGACAGGCCGATGATGCCGATGATCATCAGCGACAGGTTGTCTTTGATAATGGGCGCGTTGCCGAAGAAGTAACCCAGCGTCACCAGGCCGCCTACCCACGCCACCGTACCCAGGGCACTAAAGCCTAAAAAGCGCATGTAGGGCATCTTGCCGACACCGGCTACAAACGGCGCAAAGGTCCGCACGATGGGCAGAAAACGCGCCAGGGTTACGGTTTTGCCGCCGTGGCGATCATAGAAGTCATGGGTGCGATTGAGGTAGTCGCGGCGGAAGATTTTCGATTTCGGGTTGCTAAACAACCGCTCGCCGACATTGCGCCCGATGATGTAGTTGGTGCTGTCGCCCAACACGGCTGCCGACATCAGCAAGGCGGCCAGCAACACCGGGTCCATGCTGCCGGTGGCGCACATGGCGCCGGCGATAAAGAGCAGGGAGTCGCCCGGCAGGAACGGCATTACCACCAAGCCGGTTTCGCAGAAGATCACCAGAAACAGGATGGCGTAAATCCACACGCCATAGTTCGCCACCAGCACGGCCAAGTAATTGTCCAGGTGGAGAATCAGGTCAATCGGGTTGAATTCCATATGACGCCTATATGCGCTGCGTAAAAAAGGCACTGGCATCGATAGCCGGTAGGTCGGTCGGCATTATAAGAGCAAGGTCCTGGGCTCGCGCTGCAGTTTGTTGCAGCGCGTTTCCAGCAATGCGACCGATGGCCCATTGCTGAAAAAAGCTTGCCCTGCCGTGGTGCGCCAGTCAGGCGCAGCGTTCGCTCTTGGGGCCGCGAGCGAGGCTAACGCAGCCCTGTGAACGGCGTAAGTCAGTCGCTGTTGATCGGCAGCACGTAGTTTTTGAATTGGCTGTCTTCCTTGAAACCAATCGACTCGTACACCTTCTGCGCCACTTCGTTGTTGCTGCTGGTGGAAACGCGCATGCGCACGGCGTGGGTTTCTTTGGCCATTTTTTTCGCCGTTTGCAGCAAGCGGTCGGCAACCAGTTGGCGGCGTGCGTCTTCGGCTACGTAGATGTCGTTGAGGATCCATACACGCTTGAGCGACAGCGATGAATAGCTCGGGTACAGCTGGCAAAAGCCCATCAGTTTGTCTTCATCGTCGGCCAGCGCCAGGTAAATCACCGACTCTTTGCGGCGCAGACGCACTTCCAGAAATTTACGCGAAGAGTCCGGAAATGGCAGCTCACCATAGAACTCGCGGTATTTGACGAACAGCGGCGTCAACAGATCCAGGTGCTCAAGGGTGGCTTGGACAATGCGCATAGTGGCCTCGACTGCAATGAAAAAGGACGGCGCTGACAAAGCATGGGATGTGCCAGCGCTGTCGAGATGCTGCCTGTCGCGGCTAGAAAGCGCAATCCAAGCAAGCGTTTGATCCTACGCCGCGGGTTACGCTTTCGGCGCGTCGAGGAGGAAGTTATGGCGCATGTCCGGGGCATCTTCGCTACCCAGGCTATGCACTTCGGCTTCGTCCTTGAGGTTTACGCCCGACAGCTGCCGGCGACAGGCCTCACGCATCAAGTACAGCAGGCGATGGGCGGCCATGCCATAACTCAGGCCTTCGAGGCG
>NZ_JBBNAH010000450.1:0-12685 GCF_037994325.1 Pseudomonas sp. | reverse complement strand
GTGCGCACCAAGGCGGTAGCAGCGAAATCGCTGGTGCGCACAGCACACCCTACGAGAAAGAAAGCGTGCTGTTCTATACGCATAAAAAAGCCCCAGTCGGAACTGAGGCTTTGAAGTTGGCTCCACGACCTGGACTCGAACCAGGGACCCAGTGATTAACAGTCACTTGCTCTACCAACTGAGCTATCGCGGAACAGCTGTCTTGCGACAACGGTGCGTATCCTACTGATTCAAAAGGGGAAGTCAAGCATTAGCCGGCTTCCCTTTTGGTTTTTCAGAGGACGCTGGCGATAGCCTTGGTCACTGCGCTGAGGTTGCTGTTGTTCAGTGCGGCGACGCAGATACGTCCGGTGCTGACGGCGTAAATGCCGAATTCGCTCTTCAGCCGTTCAACCTGTTCGGCGCTGAGGCCGGAGTAGGAGAACATGCCGCGCTGCTGGGCTACAAAGCTGAAGTCGCGCTTGGCGCCAAGGGCGGCCAGTTGCTCGACAAAAGCCACGCGCATGTCGCGAATACGGCTGCGCATTTCGCCCAGTTCTTCTTCCCACAGGGCACGCAGTTCCGGGCTGTTGAGCACGGTAGCGACCACGGTGGCGCCGTGGGTCGGTGGGTTGGAGTAGTTGGTGCGGATCACGCGTTTAACTTGCGAAAGCACCTTGGCGGCGTGTTCTTTCGATTCGGTGACGATGGACAATGCACCGACACGCTCGCCATACAGCGAGAAGGATTTCGAGAACGAGCTTGAAACAAAGAAGGTCAGCCCCGATTTAGCGAACAGACGGACCGCTGCGGCGTCTTCTTCTATACCGTCGCCAAAACCTTGGTAGGCGATGTCGAGGAAGGGCACATGCTCGCGCTCTTTCAGTACTTCAAGAATGTTCAGCCAGTCTTCGGTGTTCAGGTCTACGCCAGTCGGGTTATGGCAGCAGGCGTGCAGCACCACGACCGAGCGAGCGGGCAGGGCTTTCAAGTCTTCCAGCAGGCCGGCACGGTTTACGCCGTGGGTGGTGGCGTCGTAGTAGCGATAGTTCTGTACCGGGAAACCGGCCGATTCAAACAGGGCGCGGTGGTTTTCCCAGCTTGGGTCGCTGATGGCGACCACGGCGTCTGGCAGCAGACGCTTGATGAAATCTGCACCGACTTTCAGTGCGCCAGTGCCACCGAGAGCCTGGGTGGTAACCACGCGGCCTTCGGCCAGCAGATGGGAGTCAGCACCGAAAATCAGTTTTTGCACGGCCTGGTCGTAGGCGGCAATGCCTTCGATTGGCAAGTACCCACGTGGTGCATGGGCCTCAATGCGCGCTTGTTCTGCTTTGGCCACGGCGCGCAGCAAGGGAATTCGACCCTCTTCGTTGGTGTACACGCCGACGCCAAGGTTGACCTTGGTGGTACGGGTGTCGGCATTGAATGCTTCATTGAGGCCAAGGATTGGGTCGCGCGGAGCCATTTCGACGGCAGAGAACAAACTCATGATGCGGGAGCTCGAAGAAGAGGGTGGTAAACCAAAACAACCGCCTTGCAACGCAGGTGCTAGGGGTTGCGCAAGTGGGCCGCTAGTATAGCGACCAAGGTTGAGTGCGGCGATAACGTCTGCACTCATTTCACCGGGTTTGACGCAAGGTTTTGCCCCGCGTCACAGCCATTTTGTCGAGGTAATGATGTCGAAGTTTCAATTGGTGACCCGTTTCCAGCCAGCCGGCGATCAACCGGAAGCCATTCGACAATTGGTTGAAGGCCTGGAAGCCGGGCTGTCGCACCAAACCTTGCTGGGGGTAACCGGCTCGGGCAAGACCTTTTCCATTGCCAATGTGATTTCTCAGGTGCAGCGCCCGACCTTGGTGCTGGCGCCAAACAAAACCCTGGCCGCGCAGTTGTATGGCGAGTTCAAGAGCTTCTTTCCGAATAACTCGGTGGAATATTTCGTCTCCTACTACGACTACTACCAGCCCGAGGCCTATGTGCCGTCCTCGGACACCTTTATCGAGAAAGACGCCTCGATCAACGACCATATCGAACAGATGCGCCTCTCCGCCACTAAGGCGCTGCTGGAACGCTCCGACGCCATCATCGTCACCACCGTGTCGTGCATCTACGGCCTGGGCGACCCGCAGTCGTACCTGAAAATGGTTCTGCACCTGGACCGTGGCGACCGCATGGACCAGCGCGAGCTATTGCGCCGCCTGGCCGACCTGCAATACACCCGCAACGATATCGACTTTGCCCGCGCCACCTTTCGCGTACGCGGCGATGTGATTGATATCTTCCCGGCGGAATCGGACCTGGAAGCCATTCGCGTCGAGCTGTTTGACGAAGAGATTGAAAATATCGCCTCCTTCGACCCGCTGACCGGCGAGGTGCTGCGCAAGTTGCCGCGTTACACCCTGTACCCGAAAAGCCACTACGTGACGCCGCGGGAAAACCTGCTCAGCGCCGTGGAGAACATCAAGGTCGAGCTCAAGGAGCGCCTGGACTACCTGCGCGCTAATAACAAGCTGGTGGAAGCGCAACGCCTGGAGCAACGCACCCGTTTCGATATCGAAATGATCGTTGAGCTGGGCTACTGCAACGGCATCGAAAACTACTCCCGCTACCTCTCCGGCCGCGGCTCAGGCGAGGCGCCGCCAACCCTGTTCGACTACCTGCCGGCCAACGCCCTGCTGGTGATCGACGAGTCCCACGTCAGCGTGCCGCAGGTCGGCGCCATGTACAAAGGCGACCGCTCACGCAAAGAAACACTGGTGGAGTACGGCTTCCGCCTGCCGTCGGCACTGGATAACCGGCCGATGCGTTTTGACGAGTGGGAGTCCATCAGCCCGCAAACCATCTTTGTTTCCGCCACGCCCGGTAACTATGAAACCGAGCACGCCGGCCGCGTGGTTGAACAAGTGGTGCGGCCGACCGGCCTGGTCGACCCGCAAATTGAAGTGCGCCCAGCCACCACCCAGGTGGACGACCTGCTTTCGGAAATCAAAAAGCGCGTCGAGCTGGAAGAACGTGTGTTGGTCACCACTCTGACCAAACGGATGTCCGAAGACCTTACCGACTACCTGGCCGACCACGGCGTGCGCGTGCGCTACCTGCACTCGGACATCGACACCGTGGAACGCGTGGAAATTATCCGCGACCTGCGCATTGGCGCCTTTGATGTGCTGGTCGGCATCAACCTGCTGCGCGAAGGTTTGGACATGCCGGAAGTGTCGTTGGTGGCGATTCTGGATGCCGACAAAGAAGGCTTCCTGCGCTCTGAGCGTTCGCTGATCCAAACCATTGGCCGCGCCGCGCGTAACCTCAACGGCCGGGCGATTCTGTATGCCGACCGTATAACCGGCTCCATGGAGCGCGCCATCGGCGAAACCGAACGGCGGCGTGACAAACAGATCGCCTTTAACCTGGCCAACGGCATTACCCCAAAAGGGGTGAAAAAGGACATTCAAGACATTCTCGAAGGTGCCGTAGTGCCGGGCTCCGGCAGCAAAAAACGCAAAGGCATGGCCAAAGCGGCGGAGGAGAGTGCCCGTTACGAAGCGGAATTGCGTTCGCCGAGTGAGATCAACAAACGCATTCGCCAGTTGGAAGAGAAGATGTACCAACTGGCCCGCGACCTGGAATTCGAAGCGGCGGCGCAGATGCGCGACGAGATCCAGAAAATGCGTGATCGGTTGTTGAAGGTTTAACACCGGTCGCCAATACCCTCCGTCATTCCCGCGCATGCGGGAATCCAGAGTGGTGCAGGAAAATGAGTAGGGCTGGCAATTCTGGGTCCCTGCCTGCGCAGGGACGACGGTGTTGCTGGCGCCAGTGCTCTTCCATCTCACACCGTCATTCCCGCGTAGGCGAGACACCAGAGTGGTGCAGGAAAACGCGTAGGGCTGGCGATTCTGGGTGTCCGCCTGCGCGGGGACGACGGTGTTTCTGGCGCTAGTGCTCTTCCACCTCACACCGTCATTCCCGCGTAGGCGAGAAACCAGAGTGGTGCAGGAAAATGAGTAGGGCTGGCGATTCTGGGTCCCCGCCTGCGCGGGGACGACGGTGTTGCTGGCGCTGGTGCTCTTCCACCTCACACCGTCATTCCCGCGTAGGCGGGAATCCAGAGTGGTGCAGGAAAATGAGTCGGGCTGGAAATTCTGGGTCCCTGCCTGCGCAGGGACGACGGTGTTGGGAGGATGGCGTTATCAGTCCCCGCTAATGCCCAACGCCACCATCTTTTTGTACAACGTCGAGCGCCCCAGCCCTAGGCGTTTGGCGGCTTCCACCACATTGCCGTTATGCGCCGCCAGGCTCTGTTCAATCAGCTGCCGCTCAAACGCCGCACGGGCGCTGTAGAAGTCCTGATCCCCCGTCATCTTCGTTGCCACACCCGCTGGTAACGGGCTCAGCCGGCCAATGGCCGTGCGCAGTGCCGCGGCATTGAGCAGCGGTTCGTCACTCAGCAATGCCGCACGCTCCAGCACATTCCTCAATTCGCGAATATTGCCCGGCCAGGCATGGCTAGCGAGCAGGGCAAGGGCATCGCCGGCCAGTTCGAAATGCCCGCGGCCATCGCTCATCAACAGCTCGTCCAGAATCGCATCGCACAGCGCCGGCAGGTCGTCGAGGCGTTCGCGCAGCGGTGGCACTTGGATCGGTAATACGTTTAGGCGGTAGTACAAGTCGGCACGGAAACGTCCAGCAGCTACCGCGTTTTCCAGGTCCAGTGAGGTGGCGGCGATCAGGCGGATATCGCTGCGCAGCATTTGGTTGGAGCCCACCGGTTCGTATTCTTTTTCCTGCAACACGCGCAGCAATTTGCTTTGCAACGCGAGCGGCATATCGCCAATTTCATCCAGAAACAGCGTGCCGCCTTCGGCCAGTTGCAGCTTGCCGGAGCGGCCTTTGCGATCGGCGCCGGTAAAAGCGCCGGGCGCGGTGCCGAAGAATTCGGCCTCCAGCAGGTTCTCTGGAATGGCCGCACAGTTGACGCTGACAAACGCCCGGTGCGCCCGCGCGCTGGCGCTGTGAATGGCGTGGGCGAGCAGCTCTTTGCCTGTGCCGGTTTCGCCCAGCAGCAAAATCGGTGATTCACTGCTGGCGCCACGCCGCGCATGGCGTTTGACCTCCAGGCTGCGGGCGCTGGTGCCAATAAAGTGCGAGAAGCTGTACTTGGCTTGGCGCGCTTGCAGCAGCGAGCGGGTGGAGGCCAGCTCCTGTTGAATTTGGCTAAAGCGCGTGACCAGCGGTGCCAGGCGCGTGACTTGGTCGAACAGGGCAAAGCCGATGGCGCCAATTACCTTGCCGGCCGCATCGTGAATGGGCAAACGCATTACCACCAGCGGGCCATTGGGGGTGTCGAGCATATCCAGCAAAATCGGTTCGCCGGTCTCGGCTACCTGGCGCATCAGGCTGCCGGGGATGACTTTTTCCACTTCTTGCCCCACCGCCGCTTTGGCGCTGGCCTGGCCGTAGCGCTTGGCGTAGCGCTCGTTCATCCAGACGATGCGCGCCTCTTTATCGACGATCACCGTGCCCTCGCTGGACTGCTCAACAATCTCGAACAACGAACGGATCGCCAGTTGGCGTACCTGCCGGTAGTCCTTGAGGTTGTTGGCGTCTTTCATGGGGCGATGGCCTTGTGTGGGAGAGGTTGCCAGCGTGCCAGAAATGCTCGGCGGCTGCCTGTGGGCATTGATTGAGGGTTCTGATCAATGCTGCGGAAAATGCAATTTATCCAGTCGGAACTTAATGGGCGGTAGCGGCACTACCACCATAGGCCGCCGCTGCGCTCTTGCGCGCGCCGCAGACCTGTCGAACAACAATAAACGCGGGGTTTGACCATGAATACGCAGGTAGAAAAAAGCGCCTTCGCGCGGTTCGCGATGCGCTGTTCCAATTGGGCGGAGCGCTGGTTTCCCGATTCCTGGGTGTTCGCCACCTTGGCGGTGTTGCTGGTGACGCTGGCCGTGCTGGCCATGGGCGCACCGCCAGCGCAGGCGGCTAAGGCTTTTGGCGACGGCTTCTGGAGTTTGATTCCGTTCACCATGCAGATGGCCTTTGTGGTGATCGGCGGCTATGTGGTGGCCAGCTCCGCGCCAGCGTCGCGCTTGATTGACGTGTTGGCGCGGGTGCCGAAAAACGGCCGGCAGGCGGTAGCCTGGGTGGCGTTGATTTCCATGTCGGCGTCGTTGCTCAACTGGGGCTTGAGCCTGGTATTTGGTGGCCTGCTGGTACGTGCCCTGGCGCGTCGGGAAGAGCTGCATATGGACTACCGCGCCGCCGGCGCCGCCGCATATTTGGGGCTGGGTGCGGTGTGGGCGTTGGGGCTGTCGTCTTCAGCCGCGCAACTGCAAGCCAACCCCACCAGTTTGCCGCCTTCAATCTTGGCGATTACCGGCGTTATTCCGTTCACCGAGACGATTTTTCTCTGGCAATCCGGCGTTTTGCTGCTGGCCTTAGTGGTGGTGTCGCTGGTGATTGCCTATATCACCGCGCCGAGTGCCAGCAGCGCGCGGGATGCCAAAGCCTGTGGCGTTGACCCAAGCTTTACCGTGACCAAGTTGGAGAAACCGACTCGCCCTGGTGAGTGGCTGGAACACAGCCCGCTGCTGATTATTGTGCTGGTATTGCTCGCTGCCGGTTGGCTGGCCCAGGAGTTCGCCAGCAAACCAGCGATTGTCGCTATCTCCGGGCTTAACACCTACAACCTGTTGTTCTTGATGGTCGGTGCATTGCTGCACTGGCGGCCGCGCAGTTTTCTGGATGCGGTGGCCCGCGCCGTGCCGACCACCACGGGCGTGCTGATTCAATTTCCGTTGTATGGCTCCATCGCCGCCATTATGACCACCGTCAACGGCAGCGACGGCCAGACCGTGGCGCACCATATTTCCACCTTTTTTGTGCAGATCGCCTCGCATGACACCTATGCCTTGCTGATGGGCACGTACTCGGCGGTGCTGGGGTTCTTTATTCCCTCGGGCGGCGGCAAGTGGATTATCGAGGCGCCCTACGTGATGCAGGTGGCCAATGAACTGCAATACCACCGTGGTTGGGCGGTGCAGATTTACAACGCCGCTGAGGCGCTGCCGAATCTGATCAACCCGTTTTATATGCTGCCGCTACTGGGCGTATTGGGGCTGCGGGCGCGGGATTTGATTGGCTTTTCATTTGTGCAGCTGTTGGTGCATGCGCCGCTGGTGCTGTTCTTGTTGTGGGCGTTGGGGACGACCTTGACCTATACACCGCCGGTTGCGCCATAACGCCTTCCCTCACCCCCGGCCCCTCTCCCGCAAGCGGGAGAGGGGAGCTACCCGGCCGGCGCGATCAGTTCCCTCGCCCCTTTGGGGAGGAGAGGGCTAGGGTGAGGGGCGGTGTTTGCACGGTAGCGTGCGGATACGGCAATTCTATTGTTTGGCAAGAAAAGCCCTAGCAGCCCGTGAGCCATTGGCCTTGCCCAACACCTCGCAAATCCCTTGGCCGGCGGTAATCAATTTACCCATGTCGATGCCGGTGCTGATGCCCATGCCATTAAGCATGTACAACACATCTTCGGTGGCGATATTGCCGGTGGCGCCCTTGGCATACGGGCAGCCGCCCAGGCCTGCGACCGAGCTATCAAACACGGCGATGCCTTCTTGCAGGCTGGCGTAGATATTTACCAGCGCTTGGCCGTAGGTGTCGTGGAAATGCCCGGCGAGTTTGTCGCGCGGGATATCACGGCCAACCACGTCAAACATCGTTCGCGTGCTGGCCGGCGTACCAGTACCAATGGTGTCGCCCAAAGAAACCTCGTAGCAGCCCATGGCAAATAGCTCGCGCGCCACCATGGCGACTTGCTCCGGCGCCACGTCGCCTTCATAGGGGCAGCCAAGCACGCAGGAGACATAACCGCGCACGGTGATCTGCTGTTGTTTGGCCAGCTCCATTACCGGCTGGAAACGCGCCAAGCTTTCGCTGATCGAGCAGTTGATGTTTTTTTGCGAGAACGCCTCGGACGCCGCGGCAAATACAGCCACCTCGGTAACCCCCGCTTCAATCGCGGCTTCCAGGCCTTTGAGATTCGGCGTCAGTGCGCCGTAGGTCACGCCAGGCAGGCGTTGGATCTGCGCAAACACCTCAGCCGAGCCAGCCATTTGCGGCACCCATTTAGGCGATACAAAGCTGCCGACTTCGATATAACCGAGGCCCGCGGCAGATAGCTGATCTACCAACTGCACCTTGGCCGCCACGCTGATGGCCTGTTTCTCGTTTTGCAAACCGTCACGCGGGCCGACTTCGACCAAGCGGACGTGATGGGGCAGGGGCATGGCAGTCTCCAACAGTCAGATCTTCGTTGCGTTGATAATTCTGGATTCCCGCCTACGCGGGAATGACGGTGATGGTTCGAAAAGCCTCGTCGCCCCCGCGAAGGCGGGGGCCCAGGAGGACGCTACTCCAACTCCACCAATACACTGCCCTCGGGCACCATTTCGCCTTCGCTGCAGTACAAGGCTTTCACCACGCCATCCTGAGGCGCGCGAATGCTGTGTTCCATTTTCATCGCCTCCAGCACCACCAGCGGTGTTCCGGCTTGCACGCGTTGCCCGGCTGCAACCAGCACGCGCACGATACTGCCGTTCATGGGCGCCGTCAGCCCGCCATGGTGGGCGTGGCTGGCGTCGGCGGCGGCAATCGGGTCGAACAGCTGCACGGCGTGCAGCTCATTGTTCCAGTGCAGGTACAGGATGGCGCCTTGGCGAATGGCCAAATGTTGGCTGCGCAGACCGTTGGCATCCACCAGCAAGTAATCGCCGCGCCGTTGCACACTGCTGTCGCCGCCGCGCAGACGAACCACGTGCTGTTCGCCGCCGCTGCTTAGGTGTAGATCGGTTTCCGCCGGCAGCCCGGCGCGAAAACCGCTGCTGCTGGCCCACGCTGAGTGCGGGTCGTCGTCACGCTGACGCGGCGCTTGGGTCAGTTGCCAGGCGCGGGCCGCCAGTTGCCAAAAGGCTTCCGGCAAGTCGCTAGGGGCGGGCAGCAGTTGCTCCTGGTAGCGGGGAATAAACCCGGTATCCAACTCAGCGGCGGCAAAGGCCGGATGGGCAAGGATACGTTGCAAAAACGCCAAGTTGGTTTTCACCCCGCCGACGGCAAATTCGCCCAGCATGGCCAGCAGGCGCAGACGCGCTTCTTCGCGGTTGTCGCCCCAGGCAATCAACTTGCCCAGCATCGGGTCGTAGAACGGCGACACCTGGTCGCCCTCGGCCACGCCGCTGTCTACCCGCCGGCCCAGGCCATGCGCCGATTCGCGGTACAGCTGCAGGGTGCCGGTGGCCGGCAGAAAGTCGTTGGCGGGGTCTTCGGCATACAGGCGCACTTCGATGGCATGGCCAATCAACGGCACCTGTTCCTGGGTCAGTGGCAAGGCTTCGCCACGGGCCACGCGGATTTGCCAGGCGACCAGATCCAGGCCGGTAATGGCCTCGGTGACCGGGTGTTCCACCTGCAGGCGCGTGTTCATTTCCATAAAGAAAAAGTCGCCACGAGCGTCGAGCAAAAACTCCACCGTGCCGGCGCCAACATAGCCGATGGCTTGCGCGGCTTTTACCGCCGCTTCGCCCATGGCGCGGCGCAGTTCCGGGCTCAGGCCTGGGGCGGGGGCTTCTTCGACTACTTTCTGGTGGCGGCGCTGAATCGAGCAGTCACGTTCGTTCAGGTACAGGCAGTGGCCGTGGCTGTCGGCAAATACTTGGATTTCCACGTGGCGGGGTTTGAGCACGTACTTTTCCACCAGCATCTGGCTGTTGCCAAACGACGACAACGCCTCACGCTGCGCCGACGCCAAGGCCTCGGCCAATTCGCTTTCCTGCTCGACCACCTTCATACCTTTGCCGCCGCCACCGGCCGTGGCTTTAAGCAGCACCGGGTAGCCGATGCGCGCGGCGGCGTCGCGGAAGGTTGCGATATCTTGCGCATCGCCGTGGTAGCCGGGCACCAGCGGTACGCCGGCTTTTTCCATCAGCGCTTTGGCCGCAGATTTACTGCCCATGGCGTCGATGGCGGAGGCGGGCGGGCCGAGGAAGATCAGCCCGGCCGCTTCAATGGCGCGAGCAAAGCCGGCGTTTTCTGAGAGAAAGCCATAGCCAGGGTGGATAGCCTGGGCGCCGCTGGCCTGGGCGGCGGCGATCAGTTTGTCCACCAACAGGTAACTTTCGCCGGGCTTGGCGCCGCCGAGGTCGACGGCGATATCCGCCTCGCGCACATGGCGTGCCTCGCGGTCGATGGCGCTGTGCACGGCCACGGTGCTAATGCCCAGGGCCTTGGCGGTGCGCATGACGCGGCAGGCAATTTCGCCACGGTTGGCGATGAGTAGACGGCTGATCATGACTGCGGCTCCTGCCAGGACGGCGTGCGTTTTTGCAGAAAGGCGTTAAGGCCTTCTTGCCCCTCGGCACTGACGCGGATGCGGGCGATGGCGTTCTCGGTGTAGCGGCGCAGGGCTGGGGTGAGCACGCCACTGCCCACTTCGTGCAGCAACTGTTTGCTCGCCTGCATGGCCTGCGGGCTGTTGAGCAACAGGTTGGCGGTCCACTTACTGACCTCACTTTCCAGCTGCTCAGGCGCATAGCACTCAGCGAGCAGACCCAGCTGTTGCGCGCGCTCGCCGTCAAAGCGCTCGGCGGTAAGGGCATAGCGGCGTGCCGCGCGTTCGCCGATGGCCTGCACCACAAACGGGCTGATCACCGCTGGGGCCAGGCCGATGCGCACTTCCGACAGGCTGAACTGCGCATCGCGCGCAGCAATGGCCATATCGCAGCAACTGATCAGCCCCAGGGCGCCGCCAAAGGCTGCGCCTTGCACCACGGCCAGGGTGGGAATTTTAAGGTGATACAGGCTGTGCATCAGTTCAGCCAGCTCACGGGCATCGTTAAGGTTGGCGTTGTAGTCGAGGGTAGCCGATTGCTGCATCCATGCGAGGTCGGCGCCAGCGCAGAAGTGTTTGCCACGGCCGCGCAGCAGCATAAAACGCAGGCTGCGGTCGGCCTTGATAATGTCCAGGGCGAGGATCAGTTCGCGGATCATCTCGGCATTAAAGGCGTTGTTTTTCTCCGGGCGGTTCAGCCACAGGGTGGCGATGCCGTTGGCGCTGATATCCAGCTCAAGCGTGGTGAAGTCGGTCATGGCAGAAGTCTCGTCAGGGCAGCCGGGTTACATCCGGAACACGCCAAATTGGGTCGGCTCGATCGGCGCGTTCAAGCTGGCGGATAACGCCAGGGCCAATATTTCGCGGGTTTGCGCCGGGTCGATGACGCCGTCATCCCACAGCCGCGCGCTGGAGTAGTAGGGGTGGCCCTGCTGCTCGTACTGGGCAAGGATCGGCTGTTTAATCGCCGCTTCTTCCTCGGCGCTCAGTTGCTGGCCACTGCGCTCGGCCTGCTCGCGCTTAACCTGCGCCAGCACCCCGGCCGCTTGTTCGCCACCCATGACGCCGATGCGCGCGTTCGGCCACATCCACAAAAAGCGTGGGTCGTAAGCGCGGCCGCACATGCCGTAGTTACCGGCACCAAAACTGCCGCCAATGATCACGGTAAATTTCGGCACCTTGGCGCAGGCCACCGCAGTGACCAGCTTGGCGCCGTGCTTGGCGATCCCGCCGGCTTCGTATTTTTGCCCGACCATAAAGCCGGTGATGTTTTGCAAAAACAGTAGGGGAATACCGCGCTGGCAGGCCAGCTCGATAAAGTGCGCGCCTTTTTGCGCCGACTCGGCGAAGAGAATGCCGTTGTTGGCGATGATCGCCAGCGGGTAGCCGTTGAGGTGGGCAAAGCCGCAAACCAGGGTGCTGCCAAACAGCGCTTTGAATTCGTCGAACTGCGAGCCGTCCACCAGGCGGGCGATGACTTCGCGGACATCGAACGGCTGTTTGGCGTCGGCCGGAATCACGCCGTATAGCTCGTCGCTGGCATACAGCGGTGCCTGTACCGGGCGGCTATTGAGATGCCCTTGTTTGCGCCAGTTGAGGTTGCTGATGCAGCGCCGCGCCAGGGCCAGGGCGTGTTCATCGTCCTCGGCATAGTGATCGGCGACGCCGGAGGTTTTGCAATGCACATCGGCGCCGCCGAGGTCTTCGGCGCTGACCACTTCACCTGTTGCCGCGCGCACCAACGGCGGCCCGGCGAGAAAGATGGTGGCTTGGTTGCGCACCATGATGGTTTCGTCCGACATCGCCGGCACATAGGCGCCGCCAGCGGTGCACGAGCCCATGACCACGGCGATTTGTGGAATGCCCATGGCGCTCATATTCGCTTGATTAAAGAAGATTCGGCCGAAGTGTTCGCGGTCGGGGAATACTTCATCCTGGCGCGGCAGGTTGGCGCCGCCGGAGTCCACCAGGTAGATGCACGGCAGGCGGTTTTCCTTGGCGATGGTTTGTGCGCGCAGGTGTTTTTTTACCGTGAGCGGGTAGTAGCTGCCGCCTTTGACCGTGGCGTCGTTGGCCAGAATCATGCACTCCACGCCTTCAACGCGACCGATGCCGGCGATTACCCCTGCGGCGGGAACGTCTTCGCCATAGACCTCATGGGCGGCCAGTTGGCCGACTTCGAGAAAGGCGGAGCCGGGGTCGAGCAAACGGTTGATGCGTTCACGCGGCAGCAGTTTGCCGCGCGAGGTATGGCGTTCTTGCGCCTTGGCGCCGCCGCCTTCATGCACGCGGGCGAGCAGGTCAACCACCTGC
>NZ_JBBNAH010000449.1:0-2036 GCF_037994325.1 Pseudomonas sp. | reverse complement strand
GCTCAATGGACGCCCATGTGAAGGTCTGCGAAGAGCTGTTCTCGGCGTGCAAAACCGAGTTCAAGCATTTGGAGTATTTCTACTTCCATAACTTCGTCTACGAGTCGGTGTGGAAGAACAACTTACGCCGCACCTCGGAACGTTTCTCCACCCAAGATCTGCTGCACAAATACGGCGCCGACTACAAAGTGGTGTTTGTTGGCGACGCGGCCATGGCCCCGTATGAAATCACCCAGGCTGGCGGCAGCGTCGAGCACTGGAACGAAGAACCGGGTTATGTGTGGATGCAGCGCTTCCGCGAGAAATACAAAAAGCTGATCTGGATTAACCCCTACCCCAAGGACACTTGGAACTTCACCGCCTCGACCAATATCGTGCGCGACTTAGTGGAAGACCATATGTATCCGCTGAGCTTGCGTGGTCTGGAAGACGGGATGAAGTTTTTGTCCAAGTAATCCGCTCACCTCGTAGGCTGGGCGGCGCGCACCAGGCGGTCGACCTTAAAACCGCCATGGTGCGCCTAGCACAGCCTACGTCTGCGCGAGACGACGCTTATCGCCAGGGGCGCTGCTCATGCTGGGTGACTTTATGGGTGCGGCCAAACCCCAGCGTCCAACCGGCCCCCAGCACCAGCAGTTCTATAACAAAGGCCAGCAGTAACGCGCAGCCAATGCCCCAGGCAATCGCTTCCGGCGCCAACAGCACTTGGTAGCGGTAACCGTCGTAGGTTTCTTTGAACAGCTCCGGGTTGGCGTTAAACGCCACGTGCCACACGCGCACATACCACGGGCCGGTCATGGCTTGCCATTCGCTATCGAGCAAGCGCGAGCGCACCAGCAAGGTGGTCAGGCTATTGGCATCGCTGGCAAATACCGGGTCGCTGCTGGCGCGGTAGTGGGCGACCAGGGCATCGAGGTCGCCGTTGAAGAATTGCTTGGCGGTCTGGCGGAAGCCGCTCAGGCTTTGCTCGGATTCCTTCCAGTGCGCTTCGATACGTTGGCTGTAGTCATTGATAAACCCAGGGATCTGCACGCCCACCAGCAGGCCCACGGCAAACAGCACCAAACGTAAGTAACTTCTAAACATGCCTGCTCCCTTAGTTGCCTGTTGAGCGATTTAACTGCGGCCTTTGGCGATGCATTCGCCACGGCGCCACAGGCTCCATTCGCCGGGCTGGTACAAGGTCCAGCTTTCGTTTTCGGTCAAGGGTTCGGTGGCCAGCACGGTGACCACATCGTTGGGCGTGGTCTCGGCCTGGAAGTCGACGATTACATCGACGTCTTTCAAGCGCGCCGGGCCAAATGGCGAGCGGCGGGTGATCTGCGCCAACTTGCTGGAGCAAAAGGCAAACAGCCAATCGCCGTCGCTAAGCAGGCAGTTGAAAACACCTTTGCTGCGATAGGCCGAGCACGCGCGTACCAAGGTGGGCAGAAGCATTTCCACGGAAACCGGTTGTGGGAAAGAGCTGCGAATCTGGTTTAGCAAATCGCAAAAAGCCGCTTCACTGTCGGTATCGCCTACCGGCCAGTAAAAGCTTGGGGTCGGGGAAAAGTCGGCCAACTGACCGTTATGGGCGAAGCACCAGTTGCGACCCCACAGCTCGCGCACAAACGGGTGGGTATTGGCCAGGCAGACCTTGCCGACATTGGCCTGGCGAATATGGCCAATTACGGTTTCGCTTTTGATCGGGTAGCGCTGCACCAGCTTGGCCACTTCCGAGTCGATGCTCGCCTGTGGGTCTTGGAACAAGCGCAGGCCGCGGCCTTCGTAAAAGGCGATGCCCCAACCGTCACGGTGCGGGCCGGTGCCACCCCCGCGCTGCATCAGCCCGGTAAAGCTGAATACGATATCGGTCGGCACATTGGCACTCATGCCCAGTAATTCACACATGGCTTAACACTCTGTCAGGTCGAGTACCTGACGTTTTCGGCAGTGATTTAAAGACGGGGTTCAATGCGTTCGCGTCGGCTGCCCGAGCCACTGGCAGGCGCTGTACGGGTTTCGGCACGCGGTTGAATATAGGGTTTGCTCAGCGG
>NZ_JBBNAH010000448.1:0-3670 GCF_037994325.1 Pseudomonas sp. | reverse complement strand
CCAAATACTTTGCGCCCGGCCGGATAGGACATTTCCAGGTTCTCGAAAACGCTGAGGTTTTCGTAGATCGAGGGGTTCTGAAACTTGCGCCCAACGCCGGCACGGACGATGTCGTACTCGCGCATTTTGGTCAGTTCACGGCCTTCGAACTGAATGCTGCCGGTGGTGGATTTGGTCTTGCCGCAGATCAGATCCAGCACCGTGGTTTTACCGGCGCCGTTGGGGCCGATCACCACGTGTACTTCGTTGCGATCCACATACAAGTTGAGGTCGTTAACGGCCTTAAAGCCATCAAAGGAAACGGTCAGCCCTTCAATGGCCAACACCGGTTTAGCGGCCTGAAAGCCGGCTGGGCTGTTCATAGGCTGGTCTCCAATTTGCGTGCTTCAGCTTGCTGCGCCGGCTTTACCGCAAACACCCGGGCCTTCACTTCCGGAACACCGAACAGCTTCTTGCCCAGGGCAAAGCGCGACAGCCATTTACGCCCGTGGCTTTCCCACAAACCGGCGATGCCATTGGGGAAATACATCACCACCACAATAAACAGGCCACCCATCAGGTACAGCCACAGCTCGGGGAAACTCTCGGAGAAATAGGTTTTGCCAAAGCTCACCAACAAGGTGCCGTACACCGCGCCGAGCAGCGACATACGCCCACCCACGGCGGCAAAAATCACCATTTCAATCGACGGCACAATGCCGACGAAGCTGGGCGACATAAAGCCGACCTGTAAGGCAAACATCGCCCCGCCAATGGCTGAAAACGCCGCCGCCACGCAGAACACAAAGATCTTGAAACTGGCCACGTCGTAGCCGGAGAAACGCACGCGCTCTTCTTTGTCGCGCATGGCCATCAGCAGGCGGCCCAGCTTGGAGGTGAGGATAAAACGGCCGAGCAAAACACAGCCCAGCAGCAGAAACGCGTTAACGAAATAAAGGATGGTTTTTGCGCTGTCCGGGCGGATATCCCAGCCAAGCACGGTCTTTAAATCGGTGATGCCGTTGACCCCACCAGTCAGCCCCTGCTGGCCAATAATCAGGATGGTCAGAATCGCCGCAATCGCCTGGGTCACGATGGAGAAATACACATCGCCAACCCGCCGTTTAAACATCGCCACGCCAATGATCAGCGCGAGCAAGGTCGGCACGGCGATCACCGCCAGCAGGGTGAAGCTAAAGCTATGGAACGGCTGCCACATCATTGGTAGCTCGGTGATTTGGTTCCAATCCATAAAGTCCGGAATGCCGGGGGTGGACTGGATTTTCGTGCTCTCCGGGTCCGAGGCTTCCAGCTTGAGAAACATGGCCATGCAGTAGCCGCCAACGCCAAAGAAAATACCCTGGCCCAGGCTGAGAATGCCGCCATAGCCCCAGCACAACACCAGGCCAACAGCGACAAAGGCGTAGGTCAGGTATTTGCCGACCATATTCAGGCGGAAGGTATCCAGCAGCAGCGGCAACACCACCAGGATCAGCGTGGCCAGCACCAGCAAACCAATGGCGCCTTGCTTGCCACCAAGCAGGCTTTCGTATGCGTTTTTCATGGGCGGTTTCCTATCGTGTAGCTGTTGATGCAGCCAATCCAGTGTTCGGCCCCCTGGATCCCCGCCTTCGCGGGGATGACGGAGGTCTTGACCATAATCCCCGTCGTTCCCGCGCAGGCGGGAACCCAGGAGCGGTAAAACCGAAGCAAGCAAGAAATTATTTGCGAACCTTGATCGAGAACAGCCCTTGCGGGCGCAGCATCAAAATCAAAATCACCGCCGACAGGGTCAGCACCTTGGCCATCGAGCCGGACAGGAAGAACTCCATAATCGACTGCGCCTGGGCGATGGTGAACGCCGAGGCGATGGTGCCCACCAGGCTGGCCGCGCCGCCAAACACCACGGTTAAAAAGGTGTCGACGATATACAGCGAGCCCGCCGTCGGCCCGGTAGAACCAATGGTGGTAAACGCCGCGCCAGCCACACCGGCCACGCCGCAACCGAGGGCAAAGGTCATGCGGTCGACCTTTTTGGTGTTGATGCCCACCGCGCGGCTCATCACCCGATTCTGCATGGTGGCGCGCACCTGCAAGCCCCAGCGCGAGCGGTAGAGCATGAGAAAGATGGTGGCGGTACAGAGAAAGGTCAGGGCCATGACAAACAGGCCGTTTTTCGGAATATCCACCGCTGCTGTCGGGCTCCAGGACCCCATGATCCACTCGGGCATTTCCGCGCCCACTTCACGGGCGCCAAAGATCGAGCGGAAGGCTTGCTGCATCACCAGGGACAGGCCCCAGGTAGCCAGCAAGGTGTCCAGCGGGCGGTGGTAAAGCTTGCTGATCATGGCCCATTCCACCAACCAGCCAAGGGCGCCGGCGATAAAGAATGACGCCACGATGGCGAAGAAAAAGTAGTACGGCTGCATGGCCGGTACGTAGTGCAGGGTCAGCGATGAGATGACATAGGTGGTGTAGGCGCCAACGGTGAGGAACTCGCCGTGGGCCATATTGATCACGCCCATTTGCCCAAAAATAATTGCCAGCCCGAGTGCCATCAGCAGCAGCACACAGAACACCGACAAGCCGTTGAACCCCTGCATAACGGCGATAGCGCCGAAGTCGGTAAGCCATTCCATGATGGGTCTCCTGATGGATGGGGTGCAGGGGCGAAGCGCGTGAAGGCTGCCCCTCACCCCAGCCCTCTCCCCTGGGGGGGGGGGCGAGGGAGTGGATAGGTGTTGCGCGTTAGAACGTGCAACGCAGGTCGGTCCCCTCTCCCCTCGGGGAGAGGGCTAGGGTGAGGGGGGACTCTCAGGACTTATTGATAACCCTTAGGAAACGGATTCGGCTCAATCAGCTCCGATTCATGCACCACCTTGAAGGTGCCATCGGCCTGGATTTCGGCGATGCGCGCCTTGCTCCACAGGTGATGGTTGTCGTGCACTTTTACGTAGCCTTCTGGTGCGGTGGTCAACTCAATGCCAGGGGAGGCGGCGACCACTTTGTCGACGTCAAAGCTGCCGGCTTTTTCCACCGCCGCTTTCCACAACCATGGGCCGAGGTAGCCGGCTTGGGTGACGTCGCCGATCACCGAGTCTTTGCCGTACTTGGCCTTGAATTCCTCAACGAATTTCTTGTTGTTGGGGTTATCCAGGGTCTGGAAGTACTTCATCGAGGAGTAGAAGCCCTTCATGTTCTCGCCGCCGATGCCGAGCATTTCATCCTCGGTAACCGACAGGGTCAGCAGGGTTTGTTTGTCGCTGGTAATACCGGCGGCTTTCAGTTGTTTGTAGAAGGCCACGTTGGAACCACCGACCACGGCGGCAAACACCACGTCCGGTTTTTTCAGTTTGATTTTGTTGGTCAGCGAACCGAACTGGGTGTTGCCCAGCGGGTAGTACTCTTCGCCCACCACTTCACCGTGCAGCACATTTTCAATGTGCTTGCGGGCGATCTTCATGGAGGTGCGTGGCCAGATGTAGTCCGAGCCCAGCAGGTAGAAGGTTTTCGCGCCCTTCTCTTTGGCGATCCAGTCGAGGCTGGCGAGAATCTGTTGGGTCGCTTCCTGGCCGGTGTAGATCACGTTCTTGGATTGCTCCAGGCCTTCGTAGAAGGTCGGGTAGTAGAGCAGGCCGTTGTCTTTTTCAAAGATCGGCAGCACAGCTTTGCGCGAGGCCGAGGTCCAGCA
>NZ_JBBNAH010000447.1:0-1760 GCF_037994325.1 Pseudomonas sp. | reverse complement strand
CCTGGGCATCGCGCCCAGGTGTCTCTTTACTGCGGGCAAAGACCGCGGGGCTAGGCTTTCGTGGGGTGCGCACACCTAGGGATTTTGACGTTAGCGCCGTGGTGCGCACAGCAAACCAGACTCACTTTTGCCAATGCGCCGGCAATAACTGCCCTTCCAGCTCCGGCGCCTCGCGCAAGCTCATATCCCGCGCCAGCAAAGGCTCGCCACATTCGGAACAGATCAATACGCCACGCACTTCATGCCCGCAGGTTTTATGCACATGGCGGATCGGCTGGCCTTCTTCGCCGCTCATATGGCGGTCGCCCCAGTTCACTAACGCCAGCACGGCTGGGTACAGGTCGTGGCCTTTGACGGTCAACCTATACTCCTCGCGCAGCGGCCGCTGCTGATACGCGCCTTTCACCAGCACGCCGTTCTCGGTCAGGCGTTTAAGGCGCTCAGCTAATACGTGGCGGGTAATGCCCAGGCGCTTTTCAAAGTCATCGAAACGGCGCACGCCCATAAAACATTCGCGCAGCACCAGCAGCGTCCAGCGGTCGCCAACCACCGATAAGGTGCGCGCCAATGAGCACGGCTGTTGGTCGAGTTCTTCCCAGCGCATAGGGGTTCTCCAAAGGATCTGGCGGCCACCTTAACTTGACAGGTTCCAAAAAGGAACTGACCATCTCGACCAAGTTCCAAAAAGGAACTGACCCATGCACCTGACAGGACAATAACAATGAGCGAACGCAAAGCAGTGTTAGTGGTGGGAGCCGGCGATGCTACCGGTGGGGCGATAGCCAAGCGCTTTGCCCGTGAAGGCTATGTAGCCTGCGTGGCGCGACGTAATGCCGACAAACTCGAACCCCTGGTCGCCGAAATAACCGCAGCCGGCGGAGACGCCCGTGCCTTTGGCTGCGATGCGCGTATCGAGGAACAGGTGCAGGCGATGTTCGCCACCATTGAGCGCGAGATCTGCCCACTGGAAGCGGTGGTGTTTAACATCGGCGCCAACGTGCACTTCTCCATCACCGAAACCACCGAGCGGGTGTATCGCAAGGTCTGGGAAATGGCCGCCCTGGCGGGGTTTCTCACCGGCCGCGAAGCTGCCAGCGTGATGCTGCCCCGTGGTCGCGGCACTATTATTTTTACCGGTGCCACCGCCTCGTTGCGCGGCGGCAAAGGCTTTAGCGCGTTTGCCAGCGCCAAATTCGCCCTGCGCGCCACCGCCCAGAGCATGGCTCGCGAACTGGGGCCGCTGGGCATTCATGTCGCCCACCCGATCATTGATGGGGCCATTGATACGGCGTTTATCCGCGACAACTTCCCCGAGCGCTATGCCCTTAAAGAGCAGGACGGCATTCTCAATCCTGACCATATCGCTGATAGCTACTGGCAGATTCATACGCAACCAAGGGATTCATGGACGCATGAATTGGATCTGCGCCCATGGCTAGAGACGTTTTAAAGCCGCACAGACCACGCTTGCACAATAAAAAAGGAAAAAACCATGAGCAAAACCCTGGAGTTCTTTTTCGACTTCGGTAGCCCAACCACCTACCTGGCCTGGACCCAACTGCCGAAAATCGCCGCGGATGCCGGCGTGGAGATCACCTGGAAGCCCATGCTGCTGGGAGGTGTGTTCAAGGCCACCGGCAATCAGTCGCCGATCGCCATTCCGGCCAAGGCCAAGTACACCCTCGCCGACATGCAGCGCTTCGCCACGCGCTATGGCGTACCCATGGCATTTAACCCGTTCTTCCCGATCAACACCCTGT
>NZ_JBBNAH010000446.1:0-6347 GCF_037994325.1 Pseudomonas sp. | reverse complement strand
AATACAGATCGATCATCAGGTGGCTCCGTTAAGGCATGTAGGTAACTGACTGACGGGAAGCGGGGTGGTTCAGTTGCGCGTTTTGGTGCGCACAGCAGGTGAGCGCCTCGTAGGGTGTGCTGCGCGCACCAAGCGATCGCAAGGCGCGCATCGCACCCAGCAAAAGGCCCGCACTCGGCGGGCCTTCGAACACGGGGGCTAAACCATCACGCCGCGTGGCACTTCTTGAACTTCTTGCCGCTACCGCACGGGCAGGGATCGTTACGGCCAACATCTTTTAACGCATTACGCACCGGCTCTTGATGCCCGTGGTTGCAGTCCGGACCGTGCACGTGGCCGTGATCATGGTGGTGGTCGTGATCATGGTCGTGGTTGCAGTCAGGACCGTGGACGTGGGGTTCTTGGCTCATTGCAGGCTTACTCCGGAATAAAATCGCCGGGAATTATCTCGCCATTTCGCTCCAGGTGCACGCTCTGGCCAAACAACACGCCGGTTTCGGCTACGCCGTAGAAGCGGTAGTGAATCGGCTTGTCGTGTTTTTCCAGCATCTTGGCGATGGGTTTGAGGTTACGCCAGAGGTTGGTGCGCAGCGGCACTTTAAAGCGTTTATGGCCGTTGGCGGGCACTGTTAGCCACACATCCGACTCGCCATCGGCCAGCTTGATGTCGTTGAGGTAGAGGCTAAAGGTCAGGCCACGAATGGGCAGGTCGCGATCATTGGGGTTGTCCAGGCGCAGGTGCAGCATAAATTCCTGTTCGACCAACCGGGCTTTGATCACATCGACTTTCTGCAACTGCACGGTCGGGTTTTGCAGCTCACCGGCAAACCACGAGCAGCCGCCCAAGCATGAGGCCAGGCCGAGTAAAACGATGATCGCGATGTGGGTAGAGCGGATGGCGTGCTGCCGCATAGCTAACTCCCTTGTCGCCCGAGTGTGTCGCAACCCGCACCTTGCGGGCAACTTGTTGTTTATATAAAAAAATCTACGCCATACTTCATTTTGTATGAAACCTCTGGCCTGACCTCAGGAGTGAGACGATGAGCCGCTACGAGATCGCATTCTCCGGACAACTGGTGCCAGGGGCGCAGTTGGACCAGGTGAAAGCCAATATGGCCAAGCTGTTCCAAGCCGATGCCCAACGCATAGCCTTGTTGTTTTCCGGGCGGCGCCTGGTGATTAAAAACAACCTCGACGAAGCCGGCGCAGAAAAATACCGCGCCACGTTAGAGCGTGCTGGAGCGTTGGTCGAAGTCTGCAATATGGACGTCGAGATCGAAGAAGTAGAGATGGCGCCGCCGCCACCCTACGAGCCGCCAGCGCCCGTTGCTGCGCCGGTTGCCGCTGTTGCTGGTACGCCGAAACCGCTGAAAGTTGCGCCACGTGATGAATATATGGCGGCCTTCAGCGACGTTGAGGCGCCAGATTTTGGCATTGCGCCGGTGGGTGTGGATTTGCAGGATGAGAAGCCTGAGCCGGTGCCGCCCAAGGTCGATTTAAGCCAATTCAGCCTGGCGCCTGCAGGCAGCGATATGGGCCAGGCCAAAAATGCGCCAGCAGGGCCGCCGCCGGATACCTCGCATCTGAAGTTGCAGGAATAACCGTAGGGTGTGCTGCGCGCACTACGGCGATAGTGGCTAAATCGCTGACGTGCGCGCAGCACACTCTACAAAGCGTTCAATTCCCCGCGTAATCCTGGTTAGACAAACCCTGCGCAACACTTCTTAAACTTCAAGCTCGATCCGCACGGACACGGGTCATTACGCGTCGCCTTCAGCGGCACCGTACTGTCGATGAAGTACCAACGCCCGCCGTTCTGCACAAACCCTGACCTTTCCCGATGCGCGTGTTCGCCACCGTCGTCATGCCAGCGCGCAGTAAAGGTGACAAACGCGTGTTCCGGCTTTCCGCCATGCACTTCCGCGTTTTCTACCTCCAAGCCCAGCCAGGTGCTTTGTGCACTCCAGACCTGCATCGAGGTTGTGTCCAGCGCTGCTTGCTGGACGGGCAGGGTGGTGGCCTTGAGGTAGTCAATGCGCCCCAACACATAGGCGCTGTAACGCGAGCGCATCAAGGTTTCTGCGCTCGGCGCCGGGGTGCCGTTGTGGTAATGGCCGCAGCAGGCGCTGAGGACGTTGCCGCTGCCGCAGGGGCAGGCTGGGTCGGGGTTCAGTGTTGGGGTCATACCGTCTACCACCAGTATTTGCCGAAGTTTTCCGGGTTGGCCCAAAACTTGGCGTTCAGCCAGTCCGGCACTTGTTTGTATTCACGCAGATCGTAGGTAAATAAGGTCAGCACCTGCTCGTCGCGTTGGAACCGTTCGCTGGCTTGCAGTGCCAGCGCATACAAGTCGGTGTCGTGCAGGCCGCAGGCGGGCAGGTCAACCAATACGGCCAGGCGACTGGCATTCAGATTGCGGATGCCACCCAGCAGTTCCAGGCCGGTACGTTTGGGCAGGTGTTCCAGGCAATCGGCGATCAGCGCCAGGTCAAAGCGCTGCGCAGCCAGTTCGGCGGGCAGTGGGCCGGCCGGGGCGAAGGCGCACATGCTGTCAGGGTGCGCCTGTTGAAAGGCCAGTACCGCAGGAAAATCGGTCGCGCCCACTACCAGCAAACGCGCCGGCGCGTATCGGTCCAGAAGCGCTGCCACCGCTTGTTGCGGGGTGCGCGCAGAAAAGCTGTCAGTCATCGAAAATCCTCGAACATGAGCCACAAGCCTAGCCTGACGCAGCGATCTGGCCTAGTGCTGGCGGATTCTAAAACCGCCGTCTTTAATCCCAAGGTGTCGGTTTATACCGATCCCTTGAGGAGACTGTGCATATGAGTATTAAACGGACTGCAGTACCGCTGATCCTTTTGAGTACCTTATTGACCGGTTGCGCCGGTTTACAGAAAACCGATTGGCCAACCTGTGCAGCGGTTGGTGGTGTGGGTGGCGCCGCGTTGGGCGCTATTGAAAGTTCATCCTGGGCTGGCTGGGGCGCTTTAGGTGGCGCCGCGTTGGCCGCCGGTTATTGCTGGAGCCATGGCGACGGCGACGAAGACGGTGATGGCGTGCCGGATAGCCGCGACAAGTGCCCGGGCACTCCACCAAATACCCAAGTGGATGCCAACGGCTGCCCACCTCCTGCTGTGGTTGAGGAAGTAGTCGAGCAAGTTGTAGTAGTGGAAGACGAAGTGATCGTGGTGCGCGATGTGCTGTTCGAGTTTGACTCGGCCAAGCTCACCGCTACCGATAAAACCAAGCTTGATACCGTGGTTACCCGCCTGAAAAACGAAGCGCCGACAGCCAAGCTGACGGTCAGCGGGCATACCGACAGTGTCGGTTCCGACGCCTACAACCAGAAACTCTCGCAACGCCGTGCGCAGTCTGTGGCGGATTATCTGGTGGCCAATGGTGTATCGCCGAATAACGTCGTAGACGTGGTCGGTGCCGGTGAAAGCGTGCCAGTGGCGGACAACAAAACCGCTGATGGCCGAGCGCTGAACCGTCGTGTGGAAATCAAGATTCACCGCTAACCCCGTCACTACCGAGTCCTGCGTATTGCAGGGCTCGGTAGGCCGGTCTTTGGGTGGCAGTTGTTTGGTGCCTGTGCGTGATGTGCGCCACAAAAATAATGCCAACACCATCGCAATGTCTTGGTCTTTACTTGTGGTGCCGGCACTCGCCGGCGACTCAGGAGACCTACAAAATGCCAACCCTATCCTTTCGGGTAACGGTACCCCTTCTTCTCTTGGTCAGCAGTGTTCTATCTGGTTGCGCGTCGACTTCAAGTAATGGCGACGCTGCGCTTAACCAGGGAAATTGGCCGATTTGCACCGTGTTCGGTTTGATCTGCTATGCGCTCGATGGTGACGAGGACGATGACGGCGTACACGACCGTCGTGATGTTTGCCCCGACACCCCGGCCAACTCTACGGTCAACAACAGTGGTTGCCCGCTGCCGCAATACCCGGCAGTAGCCACCGCCCCCTTGCCAGAGCCGCCACCCCCTCCAGCGAAAAGCGAAACCATCGTGCTGAATGACGCTGGCGATGTGTTATTTGCCTTCGATTCCGCCGAGCTGAGCGCCAGCGCGAAAACATCGCTGGTGGAGATCAGCAAGCGCCTCACCAGCGCCAACCTGGTTAGCGTTGAGGTAGCGGGGCATACCGATAGCAAAGGCTCGGATGCCTATAACCAGAAACTCTCCGAGCGTCGCGCCCGCAGCGTGGCAGACTTCCTCACCAGCCAAGGCATAGCGGCAGAAAAACTGTCGATTAAAGGCTACGGCGAAAGCCAGGCCGTGGCCGACAATGCTACCGACGCTGGCCGCGCGCAAAACCGCAGAGTGGAGTTGCATGTGAGTCGCTAGGGGCAAATCGCTAGGGCAAGTAAACGGAGGTCAGCACGGCCTCCGTTTTTTTGTCTGGCACGCTGGTCTCGTTCACCCCATGCGGTTAAGGTGCTGCTCGGTCAAAAAATAATAAGGGGATGGCGGGATGAAGGTGTTTTTGCAGGTGGGGAAAACCGCCGTGGCGGTGTTCTGGCTGCTGGTGCTGGTCAATCTGGTCACGCCGCTGAACAAGCCGGTGGATCTGCTGCTTAATGTGCTCGGCGGTTTGGTGCTGCTGGCCCATATCATCGAATTGGCGATGTTTGGCTGTCGCCTGCGTGGCCTGGCTAACCTCAACCTGCAGCGAGTGCAGGTATTGCTGTTTGGCATCTTTCATCTATATGGCTTGCCTGAAGCCGTGCCCGCCGTCGAGCCAACATCTGAACCTAGTCCCCAAGCACCAACCGGGGAGAGCGAGCATGCATAAGCGCCTTCTCGCCGGTTTCGCCCTGCCGCTTTTGTTGGTTAGCGCCTTCGCCCAGGCCCAAGTGGACGTAAGCGTCGCGCCTAACTCGATGCTGCGCCTGCCCACCGCCACCAGCACCCTGATGCTCGACCGCCTGGACATCGGTGAATCGGCCACCCTGTTTATTCCGCCGACCGTCACTGAAATTCATGTGGGCGAACTGCATATGGGCAAAGACGCCCATATCGCCGTGGCCCCCAGCCCTGAACCGTTTCGCCTGGAAGCGCGGCATGCCGAGCTGGGCGTTGGTGTGCATATCAACGGCCGGGGTGCCAGCGGCAGCTTTGAAAAGCCGGCTACTCCAGGGCGCAATCTGACCCTGCGTTTTGAACAGGCGCAGGTTGGCGCCTTGACCGTGGACGTGCGCGGCGGCATCGGCCGGCCCGGCTACCAAGGTCTGGCTGGCGCTGATGGGCAAGCGGCTGGCTGCACCTGGGGCCAGGCTGGCAATGGCTACGATGGGCAGAATGGCGGCGATGGTCAGACCGGCGCTCCCGGTGGCCAGGTGCGCATAGAAGTGCCCGCCCATTTTGCCGAGAACCTGCTCACCGTAAAGGTCGATGGTGGCCTGGGTGGCGCCGCAGGTGAAGCGGGCAAAGGCGGGCAGGGCGGGGCATCGAAAGGTTGCCTGGTCTACCGCGCTGACGGCGCCAAGCCGGGGCGTGCAGGACAGCCAGGGCAGCCGGGCAGTAATGGCAATGCCGGTAGCTTTAACCTAGTGCGCATTCAATAACGCCGTCGTTGTGACTTGGTGCGCACAGCACACCCTACGTAGGGCGTGCGGTGCGCACCAAACGATTCAAAAGCTCGCGCGGGTCGCAGCAATGGCGACCACCGCCACCCCGAGCAACAAATTAAACCCCACCAACCGGCGAATCTTGCCCAGCACTGCACCCCCGGCTGGCCAATTTTCAGCGGCAATCGCGCGCTTCAATTCGGGCAACTGCAACGCTTGAATCCGAATAAACAGCGCCAGCATGGCCAGGTACAGGCCCATCATCACTTGCACATACTTAGGCGCTGTCTCAAAACCGCCAAAATGCAGCTGTAGCATGCCTACGCCGCTTACCGGCAGCACCAGCACAATCAGCCATACCCAGAGAAAGAAACGCGGAAACACGTCGCCCCACAAACGCAGACGGGCCGGGGCTTCCAGCACGCTAACGGCAGCGGGGCGAAGCACCATCCAGGCGAAAAACATACCGCCCACCCAAACAACGGCAGCTAAAACATGCAGGGCGTAGAGCAGGGCATAAACAGTCATTCACAATCTCCGGTCGGCGGTTGGCGAAACGCGCGCTATCATAGCCGCCCAGTTTGACCGCTGAACATTTATCCAGCCCGTTTACCGCGTAGACCCTCTGTGCTCAGTACCGAAATCAAGTCCCAAATCCAGGGCGCCTATTCCCGTTTTCTCGAAGCCAAAGGGCTGAAGCCGCGCTATGGCCAGCGTTTGATGATTGCCGAGATCGCCAAGGTGTTGGGCACCATCAACGTGGACGACGA
>NZ_JBBNAH010000445.1:0-10277 GCF_037994325.1 Pseudomonas sp. | reverse complement strand
CACGGAGCGCACGCACAAATCGTCTGGTGCGCGCAGCACACCCTACGGCGTCTTCCGATAAAAATTGATCGACAAAAAAGGGCAGCCCGAAGGCTGCCCTTTTGCTTTACCGCCGAAGCAATCAGGTGGTACGGATCAGGTGATCAAAAGCACTCAGGGAGGCTTTAGCACCCTCGCCTACCGCAATCACGATCTGCTTGTACGGCACAGTCGTTACGTCGCCCGCGGCGAAGATACCCGGTAGCGAAGTCTCGCCGCGTGCATCAACAATAATCTCGCCACGGTTGGACAGCTCGATGGTGCCCTTGAGCCATTCGCTGTTTGGCAACAGGCCGATTTGTACAAAGATGCCTTCCAGGTCGATGTTGTTGAACTCGCCGGAGTTGCGGTCTTTGTACACCAGGCCGGTCACTTTCTGGCCATCGCCTTTTACTTCGCTGGTCAGCGCGCTGGTGATCACAGTGACGTTCGGCAGGCTGTGCAATTTGCGTTGCAGCACGGCATCGGCACGCAGTTGGCTGTCGAATTCGATCAGGGTTACGGCGCTGACGATACCGGCTAGGTCGATAGCCGCTTCCACGCCGGAGTTACCACCCCCAATCACCGCCACGCGCTTGCCTTTGAACAGCGGGCCGTCGCAGTGCGGGCAGTAGGCCACGCCACGGTTACGGTATTCCTGCTCGCCGGGCACGTTCATTTCGCGCCAGCGGGCACCGGTGGAAAGGATCACGGTTTTGGCTTTCAGCGAGGCGCCGCTTTCAAACTTGATTTCGTGCAGCTCGCCCGGGTTTTTCGCCGGCACCAGCGCGGTGGCGCGCTGCAAGTTCATGATGTCGACTTCGTACTGTTTAACGTGCTCTTCAAGGGCACGGGCCAGCTTCGGCCCTTCGGTTTCCTGTACCGAAATAAAGTTTTCGATGGCCATCGTGTCCAGCACCTGGCCGCCAAAACGCTCAGCCGCCACGCCGGTGCGAATGCCTTTACGCGCAGCGTAAATAGCCGCCGCAGCACCTGCTGGGCCACCGCCGACAACTAGCACGTCGAAGGCTTCTTTGCCGTTGAGTTTTTCCGCATCACGGGCAGCGGTGCCGGTGTCGATCTTGGCGAGAATTTGCTCGACTTCCATACGGCCTTGGCCAAACAGTTCGCCGTTGAGGTAGATGCTCGGCACGGCCATAACCTGGCGCTGCTCGACTTCATCCTGGAACAGCGCACCATCGATGGCGACGTGGCGAATGTTCGGGTTCAGCACGGCCATCAGGTTCAGTGCCTGCACTACATCCGGGCAGTTCTGGCAGGACAGCGAGAAGTAGGTTTCAAAGTTGAATTCACCCGGCAGGTCTTTGATCTGTTGGATTACGTCGGCAGCAACCTTGGAGGGGTGGCCACCCACCTGCAGCAGCGCCAACACCAAGGAGGTGAATTCGTGGCCCATGGGAATACCGGCAAAACGCAGGCTGATATTGGCGCCAGGGCGGTTTAGCGCGAAGGACGGCTTGCGCGCATCGCTGCCATCTTCACGCAGGGAAATTTTGTCGGTCAGGCTGACGATATCGTGCAGCAAGCCGCTGAGCTCACGGGAAGCATCGCTGTCATCAAGGGACGCGACGATCTCGAATGGCTGTACAACCTTTTCGAGGTAAGCCTTCAATTGGGTCTTCAGAGTGGCGTCCAACATGATGCGGTACCTTCCTTTTTACGAATTTCAGGGAAAAAAATGCCCGAGCGGATCGCGCCCAGGCATTCGGGCTGACGGAGCAGGTGTTGCCCCGCAGCGTTCTGCAAAAAACGGATGAGGGCCTAGGCGACCCTCAGGCGTTTTTAGATCTTGCCAACCAGGTCCAACGAAGGAGCCAGAGTGGCCGAACCTTCTTTCCACTTGGCTGGGCACACTTCGCCCGGGTGGGCAGCGGTGTACTGAGCAGCGGTCAGCTTGCGCAGGGTTTCGGAAACGTCACGAGCGATTTCGTTGGAGTGGATTTCTACAGTCTTGATCACGCCTTCCGGGTTGATCACGAAGGTGCCGCGCAGGGCCAGGCCTTCTTCCGGAATGTGCACGCCGAAGTTGTTGGTCAGTTGGTGAGTCGGGTCACCTACCAGCGGGAACTGAGCCTTGCCAACGGCTGGCGAAGTTTCGTGCCATACCTTGTGGGAGAAATGGGTGTCGGTGGTCACGATGTAAACTTCAGCGCCGGCTTTCTGGAAAGCGGCGTAGTTGTTAGCGGCGTCTTCGATTTCGGTTGGGCAGTTAAAGGTGAATGCTGCCGGCATGAAAATCAGAACCGACCACTTGCCTTTCAGGGACTGCTCGGTCACTTCGATGAATTTACCGTTGTGGAAAGCATTGGCGGTGAACGGTTTGACTTCGGTGTTGATCAGAGACATTCGCTAAGTCCTTCTGGTTGAGAATGTTTGGGGTTAAGAATTTACAGGACGCATAGTAGGCCGATCTTTAGGAAAAGCCCTATTGATTGAAGCCATGACAACGATTGGCTGAGTAAATCGTTGTCACCGCCCTGCCATATAAAAGCCTAATGCAAACGGCTGATTAACTTAAAGATTCATCCAACAACAAGGCAACCTTGCCGGACACCTTATTGCTGGCTAACGCCGCAAACGCCGCCTCTACGTCTTTGGCGGCGAACGTACGCTCCAGCTGCGGTTTCAGCCGCCCCTCGGTGAACAGCGGCCAGACCTGCTGGCCCAGATCGCCGAGCAAATCCGCTTTGAATTGGTCGTCACGGCTACGCAACGTGGAGCCTTGGAACTGCACGCGCTTGGCCAGCATCGCTGCAAGGTTGAACTCCGCCTTGGTGCCGCCCATCAAGCCGATAGATATCCAGCGTCCGTCCAAGCCAATGACCTGCTGGTTAAGGGCGGCGTAGTTGCCGCCGACGGGATCGAGGATCACATCAAACGGGGCAAAATCGCGCAGGCTTTCCAGATCTTTATCGCGCAGCACGCCACCTTGCGCACCGAGGTTTTCGCAGTAAGCCAGGCGATCGGCCGAGCCCACGCTTACCCACACCGGGTTGCCAAAGGCTTTACACAATTGAATAGCTGCTGAGCCCACGCCACTGGCGCCGGCATGCAGCAATACTTTTTCGCCAGGCTTGAGCTGCGCCAGTTGAAACAGGTTCAACCAGGCGGTGGCATATACCTCGGGAATCACCGCCGCTTCCACCAGACTCAGGCCTTCGGGAACCGGCAGCGCATGACGGCCATCAACCACCACTTCCTCGGCCATGCCGCCACCGGCCAGCAGTGCACAAACGCGATCACCCACTTGCCAGGAACTGCCGGGGCCGACTTCGCTGACCACGCCAGCGCATTCCAGGCCCAGCGTGTCGCTAGCGCCTGGCGGTGGTGGATACAAACCTGCACGCTGAAGCAGGTCAGCGCGATTGAGGCCGGCGGCCGCCACGTGAATTCGGATCTGCCCAACGTCGCAGATGAGACTTGGTCGTTCTGCCCATTCAGCGCGCCCTTCCACGCCTTGCAATGCCTTCACGGTGCCTCCATAGTGACTTCGGACTGAGCCCGGTGCGAACCATCGAGCTATTTGCATTATGCAGCCGGTGCCCAATGGAACCGGCGCTCTCAAAGACGGCCTAATATGCGTTATCAACTACCCTCGCGTCGACTCAGCATGCAGCGCTTCGTTCCCAGCACCGCCTTAGCCCTTTTGATCGGTTTCAGTGCCTTACCCCTTACCGCTTGCGCCGCCGCTACCAGCCCTGACAACAGTTGGGACAAGCTGCAGCCAGACCGCGAGCAAGTCATCGCCAGTCTGAATGTGGTGGAGCTGCTTAAGCGCCATCACTACAGCAAGCCGCCCCTCAACGATGATCGCTCGGTGATCATCTATGAGAGCTACCTCAAGTTGCTCGACCCCTCGCGCAGCTACTTCACTGCCAGCGACATTGCCGAGTTCGATAAATGGCGCACGCAGTTCGACGATTTTCTTAAGAGTGGTGACCTTGACCCTGGGTTCACCATTTACAAGCGCCACCTCGACCGCCTGAAACAGCGCCTCGACTTCGCCCTGGCGATGCTTGACAAAGGCATCGACAAAATCGACTTCAGCGTTGATGAAAGCCTGATGGTCGACCGCGAAAAAGCGCCATGGGCCAAAGACACCGCCGAGCTCGATGAGCTGTGGCGCAAACGCGTAAAAGATGAAGTTCTGCGTCTGAAAATTGCCGGTAAAGAACCTGCCAAAATTCAGGAGTTGTTGACCAAGCGCTATAAGAATCAGCTGTCGCGTCTGGAGCAGACCCGCAGCGAAGATATCTTCCAGGCCTACATCAACACCTTCGCCCAGTCTTACGATCCGCACACCAACTACCTGTCGCCTGACAGTGCAGAAAACTTCGACATCAATATGAGCCTGTCGCTTGAAGGTATTGGTGCCGTGCTGCAAAGCGATAACGACACCGTCAAGGTCGTGCGCTTGGTGCCGGCCGGCCCTGCCGACAAGAGCAAACAAGTGGCGCCGTCCGACAAAATCGTTGGCGTTGCCCAAGGCAATGGCGAAATGGTCGATGTGATCGGCTGGCGCCTGGACGAAGTGGTCAAGCTGATCCGTGGGCCGAAAGGCTCGGTTGTGCGCCTGGAAGTGGTGCCTGCCACCAACGGCCCGAACGACCAGACCAGCAAAATTGTGTCCATCACCCGTGAAGCGGTGAAGCTGGAAGAGCAAGCGGCGAAAAAATCCGTACTCAAGCTCAAGCACGATGGCCGTGACTACAAACTCGGCGTGATCGAAATTCCTGCGTTCTACCTCGACTTCAAAGCCTTCCGCGCCGGTGACCCCGATTACAAGAGCACCACGCGCGATGTGAAGAAACTGCTGGCTGAACTGCAGAAAGAGAAAGTCGACGGCGTGGTCATCGACCTGCGCAACAACGGCGGCGGCTCACTGCAAGAAGCCACTGAATTGACTGGCCTGTTTATCAACCAAGGTCCGACCGTACTGGTGCGTAATGCCGACGGCCGTGTCGATGTACTGGCCGATGAAAACCCAGGCACTTACTACAGCGGCCCGATGGCGTTGCTGGTGAACCGTCTTTCAGCCTCGGCTTCGGAGATTTTTGCCGGTGCCATGCAGGACTACCACCGCGCGTTGATTCTCGGCGGCCAGACCTTTGGTAAAGGCACGGTGCAAACCATTCAGCCGCTGAACCATGGCGAGCTGAAACTGACCCTGGCCAAGTTCTACCGCGTGTCCGGACAGAGCACTCAACACCAAGGCGTGCTGCCTGATATCGCCTACCCGGCGATTGTCGATACCAAGGAAATCGGTGAAAGCGCCCTGCCCGAAGCCATGCCATGGGACAGCATTCGCCCAGCCATCAAGCCGGAGAGTGATCCGTTCAAACCGTTCCTGGTTGAGCTCAAGGCCCGTCACGATGCGCGCGTAGCCAAGGATGCCGACTTTGTCTTTACCCGTGAACGTTTGGAGCTGGCACAAAAGCTGAGCCACGAAACCACCGTGAGCCTCAACGAGACCAAACGCCGCGCGCAGCACACCAGCATCGAAACCCAGCAACTGGCCATGGAGAACACCCGCCGTGCCGCCAAGGGCCAGGAACCGCTAAAGGAGCTGAAGAAAGAAGACGAAGACGCACTGCCCACCGAAGACGACAAAATCAAGCCAGAGGACGACGCCTTCCTGTCCGAAACCGGGCAAATCCTGCTCGACTACCTGGGCTTGAACTCGGCGGTGGCCAAGCACTGACAGAGCGTCATCAAGCGGTCATTAAACTGTCGTGAAATAAGGGGCTGATAGCGATATCAGCCCCTTTGTTTTTCAGACATCGAGAGCGACCCATGACCGTCACCGAGCAGTTGAGCGCGCTGGACCAGATCCTTGCTCACGGCGACCTGCATAGCCTGTTTCAGCCCATTGTGTCGCTCTCGGAGCGGCGCATTCTGGGCTACGAAGCGCTAACGCGCGGGCCCTCGAATAGCCCTCTGCACTCCCCGGTCAACCTGTTTGGCGTGGCCCGCCATGCCGGGCGTTTAAGTGAGTTGGAATTGGCCTGCCGCAAAAGCGCGTGCCGGCATTTCAGCGAACAAAAGCTCGAAGGCAAGTTATTCCTTAACGTCTCACCCGACTCCTTGCTGGAGCCGACCCACCAACCGGGGCGCACCCTCAAGCTGTTACAGAACTACGGTATTCCACCGAGCCAGGTGGTGATCGAGCTGACCGAGCAATCGCCCACCGAAGACTTCTCGCTGCTGTACACCGCCCTGCATCACTACCGCGCCATGGGCTTTTCCATCGCCCTCGATGACCTGGGCGCCGGCTATTCGAGCTTGCGGCTGTGGTCGGAATTGCGCCCGGACTACGTAAAAATCGACCGGCACTTTATCGATGGAATTCACCAAGATGCCGTGAAGCGCGAGTTCGTCGGCTCCATTCTGCAAATGGCCAAAGCCTCCCGTGCCCAGGTGATTGCCGAAGGTATTGAACTGGCCGAAGAGCTGACGGTGTTGGCCGAAATGGGCGTCGACCTGCTGCAGGGTTACCTGCTTAGCCGCCCGCAAGAACACCCACCGCGCGATGCCCGCAGCCTGCTGCCGAAACTGGAAGCCAGCGCCCCCAGCCTGAGCGAAGAAGGTAGCGACTTGAGTGCCCTGCTCAACGAGCAACCGGCGGTGACCGAAACCATGCCCATCGCTGCCGTGCTTGAGGCATTCCGCGCCCAAGCCAATCTGAACTCGCTGGCAGTGCTGAATGGCGAGCAGCAGCCGGTGGGCATCGTCCACCGCCACTCGCTATCGGACGCCCTACTAAAACCCTTCGCCACCGACCTGTTTGCGCGCAAGCCGATCAGCCGCTTGATGAGCACCGACTTTCTCGCGGTGGATATGGGCCAGAGTTTGCAAAAGGTCAGCCGCCTGCTCACCAGTCGCGCCCGGCAACGGATTGAAGAAGACTTCATCATCACCTTGCATGGCCGCTACCAGGGATTGGGCCGGGTGATCGACGTGCTCAAACTGATTACTGAACTGAAAATCCAGCAAGCGCGGCACGCCAATCCGCTCACCCTGTTGCCGGGCAATGTGCCGATTCAGCAATGCCTAACCCGCTTGTTACAGCAGGCGCGCGAGGCGGTGATTTGCTATGTGGATATCGACAGCTTCAAGCCCTTCAACGACCTGTATGGCTACGCCAAGGGCGACGAAATCCTGTTGTGCCTGGCGCAATGTCTTAGCGAGCGAGTGGACCCGGCGCGCGACTTTGTCGGCCATATCGGTGGCGATGATTTTCTCTTAGTGCTTGGCTCGGAAGATTGGCGTGCGCGGCTGAACTACTTGCTGGAAGACTTTCAGAGCCAGTGCCGGCGCTTCTACAGCAGCGAGCACTTGGAAGCGGGCTGCTTTATTTCCCACAACCGTAAAGGCCAGCGCGAGGAGTTTCCGCTGTTGTCGCTGTCGTTGGGGGTGGTGCATTTGCACCCTTCAAGCTGCGCGACGATGGATGCAGCGCAGCTGGCCGGGCTGGCTTCCGAGGCCAAGCGTCAGGCCAAGAACGTGCCGGGTTACAGCCTGCACATTATCGATACGCAGAAGCTGACGGCATAGCTCTTGTGGTTTCGCTCGCCAGGTTTAGCTCAGAGCCCAAGTTCGCTCGCGCGCTGGGCGTAACGCTCGGAGAGTAGAGGATCGGCCACCAGGCCATGTTCGCCTTCGGCATACAGCTGTGCGAGGCGTCGTGCCGCCAATGGGTGGCCAGCATCGGCAGCCTGCGTCCACCAACGTGCGGCAGCGTTGCCATCCGGGACATTACGGGTGTCGCCCGCCAGGGCCAACACACCCAGTTGGTAAGCGGACTTGGCGTCACCGCCAGCCGCCGCTTTGCCCAACAGGCGAATACCTTCCTCACGGGCGCCAAAACCACGTCCGCGAAAGACCAAGAGGTGACCGTAGAAACTTTGCGCGGCAACGTCGTCCAACGCCGCCATGCGCGCGAACTGCCCTTCCATCCAGGCCCAGACGCGCGGTTGTTTAACCAGCGCTGGCCAGCGCAGCAAACGGCGAGCAACTGCGTAGCCCAAGCGGGCTTTGATGCGCCAATACACCACTTAGGTTTCGTCCGGGTAGTCGTACTCAAACACCCGCACAACTTCCGCAGCGTGCCAGGAGGCGGCAGCCACCCCATCACTCGGGCCACTAAAACGACCCAAGCGCAGGGCGCAGTCGAAAAAGCCAGTACGGGGCAAACGGCTGGCACCTTGGCTGATCACCAGGGAGCTGCGCAGTGGATACTCGGCACGCGCATCCAACGCAGCCAGATGCTCGAGCGCGGCGGTCAGGGTTTGCATGGCGGGGGTGGGTAATTCCAGGCGCTCAATCAGGGCGCGGTAGGTCAGCAGGTGGCGCTGTCGACGTGCCTCTGCCAGCTCGCCAAGAAGCGCCTGCCAATGCTGGCGACTAATGCTTACGCTCACGTATCGGCCTCCCAACTGCTGACGCCTAGATTCCACGCCAGTGCACGGCGAATAGCCGAATCCGGCTGGCGCTCGCCGCTCTCGATCATGGCCAGGTAATGCGGGCTGATGCCCACCGTGCGTGCCAGGTCTGCCAGGGCCAGGCCCTTGGCCTCGCGCAAGGCCGTTAGCTCAGTCAGGCTATGCGCTGCCGGGGCCTTTTCGACGGGCTCGCTGGCCGCCTGTAGCGGCGCCGGAGCATGACCGGCCGCCTGCAACAACGCTTGATATTGCGCCCATGGCAGCACCGCATATTCGGCTTCGCCATCACGCATGATTACCTGCACATCCATCCGCGCCCACCCCATGGAAAAGCAGTACTGAGTGTGTCAGCACTTTCCTTGTAAGGCCGCATCTTAACAGTACAAAACCGCGATGGGGCGTGATGTGCAGGGCAAGTTTTTCCGCGCTTTAGCGCGCGGAATCGCTGTCCACTGATGGCACCGATGATGGCAACCGCAGTAGTTCTTCCTGCTGGGCCGGTGTACGTGCCGCCAACCAGGCACGGAACTCATCCAACTCACCGCTCCAGGTGCGCAGCAGCCAACCGAGTACGGCGATGTCATCGATAAAACCCACCCCGAGTAAAACATCCGGTATCGCATCAATCGGCGACACGAAATACAGCAGTGCCGCGACCACCGAAAGCAATGCCTGGGAGCTGATGCCGCAGTACTCACCCCGCCACCAGGCCGTGCACAAGGCCAGTAACACTTTCAATTCGGACTTCAGCGCACCCAGACGGCCGCCCTGGGATGCGCTTTTGCGCGTCACCGCCAGCAGCAATGCCGGCAATCTGCCGCGAGCAATAAAGCGTTGAGCAATGGGTAGGTAACGCGCGAAATTCCAGGGAGTTTTCACAGGTATTGCTCCTCAGCCCGCATGCTTGCTGGGCTCGCTGGGTTATCCACCGAAGCTGTGGATAACCTTGTGAACAAGATGACAACTGTGTAGGCAAATGCCCGAGCCACGGGGCTTTGGCACAGATCGGGCATTTTTTAATCAGCCTAAAAAAACAAACAAAATCATGTAGTTAGTAAAAAATATGAGTTGGTACGAAAGTGTCACCTGATGCCAATGCGAGCAGTTCGCGAAATGTGCATAACCGTAACACCCATGTTTATTTGAGACCCGGTAGTCAACCCGTGGTTCGTATGTTTTGTGGCGCAGGCCGAGCGTAGCGCAGAAACGACAACGCCCCGTCGAGACGGGGCGTTGCGGTGAAACCAGCGAAATTACTTGGCTGGTTCAGCTTCCGGAGCGGCAGCAGCCGATGGATCTTTGATACCCAGCAGTTCCAGGTCAAAAACCAGTACCGAGTTGGCAGGAATCGCCGGGCTCGGGCTCTGCGCGCCGTAGGCCAGTTCGCTCGGGATGTAGAGCTTGATCTTCTCGCCAACGTGCATCAGTTGCAGGGCTTCAACCCAACCAGGGATAACGCCGCTTACTGGCAGGTCGATCGGGCTACCACGTTCAACCGAGCTGTCGAACACTTTGCCGTCAGTCAGTTTGCCTTCGTAGTGAACAGTCACCACGTCGGAAGCTTTAGGCTGAGGACCATCCGCTTTCTTCACGACTTCATACTGCAGGCCGGAAGCGGTAGTGGTTACGCCGTCACGCTTTTTGTTTTCTTCGAGGAATTTCTTGCCTGCTGCTGCCGATTCTTCGGCCAGTTTAGCGGTGCGCTGTTCAGCACGCTCTTGCAGGGCTTTGAAGGCTTCCATCAGCTCTTCGTCTTTAAGCTTTTGCTCTTTCTTGCCAATAGCGTCTTCGATGCCT
>NZ_JBBNAH010000444.1:0-12230 GCF_037994325.1 Pseudomonas sp. | reverse complement strand
GGGTGGAGGAGCCGCCGACGCCGGGCACATCAAAGGCGATCACTTCGAGGTCGGGGTCGAGCGCGGCTACAAACGGAAAAACCAATTCCAGGTTGGCGCCGATGCCATTGAAGATCAGCAGCGGCGTCAGGTGCGGCTTGCCTGGACGGACTGCCGTGCGGATGGTTTGCCCATCGAGGTCGATGGTGCGGAAAACAAATGGTAACGGCATGCGCTAGCCCTATGGGTGACCCTATAAGCTCTGGCGGCGCCGTCCAGCGCGCCTTTCCAGAATAACGAAGCTCGCGCTCCCTGCGGGTTTCGTGACTGCCACAGGCGCTTTGTGGGCGCTTGCAGCTGGCGGCACGTCCGGGTGCCGCGGGTAGTTTATGCAGTGACGTATATCGTTGAGCCTGTCTGGCTTGCGCTTGCCGTAGGCCACCCCCTACTAGCGTTCGTGAACGTAAGTACCAGGTGACGCCTCACCGGCCGGGTAGGTTTTACTGCCCAGGATCGCGGGAGCTTTTTTCAGTTTGCCGGAGCGCTCGGCCAGCCATTTTTGCCAGTGCAGCCACCAGGAGTCGGTGTGCTTGGTGGCGTCTTCTTGCCACGATTTCGGGCATTCCGGCAGCTCACCCTCACTGGTGGAGAAGCGCGCCTTGGGGTTGCCTGGCGGGTTGAGAATGCTCTGGATATGGCCGCTGTTAGAGAGCACAAATTCGATCTTGCCGCCGAACAAACGTGCCGAGCGGTAGCAGGCTTCCCACGGGGTGATGTGGTCGTTGGTGCCGGCCAGGCTAAAGATATCGGCGGTGACTTTTTTCAGGTCAATCGGCGTGCCGCACACTTCCAGCGCATCGGCGCGGGTGAGTGGGTTGGTCTTGAACAGTTCGATCAAGTCGCCATGGAAAGCCGCTGGCAGGCGCGTGGTGTCGTTGTTCCAGTAGAGGATATCGAACACCGGCGGCTCGTTGCCGAGCAGGTAGTTGTTGACCCAGTAGTTCCAGATCAGATCGTTGGGGCGCATCCAGGCAAACACTTTGGCCATGTCGCTGCCTTCCAGCACACCGGCCTGATAGGAGCGGCGCTTGGCCGCTTCCAGGGTTTGTTCGTTGACGAACAGTGCCACTTGGGTGTCGAGCTTGGTGTCGAGCACGCTCACCAGCAGGGTCAGGGCGTTGACTTTTTTCTCGCCGATCGCCTGGTAGTGGCCAAGCAGAGCGGCGGTGGTGATGCCGCCAGAGCAGGCGCCGAGCATATTGACGTCTTTGCTGCCGGTGATGGCGGTGATCACGTCGATGGCTTCTTTCAGCGCCTCGATATAGGTCGACAGGCCCCACTCACGTTGCGCCTTGGTCGGGTTGCGCCAGCTGACGATAAAGGTCTGCACGCCATTGCGCAGGCAGAATCTGGCCAGGCTTTTCTCCTGGGACAGGTCGAAGACGTAGAACTTGTTGATCTGCGGCGGCACCACCAGCAACGGGCGTTCATGCACTTGCTCGGTGGTGGGCTTGTACTGGATCAGCTCCAGCAGGTTGTTGCGAAACACCACTGCGCCTTCGGACATCGCCAGGTTTTTACCGACCTCGAAGGCGTCCATATTCACTTGGCTGGGCATACCGCCGTTGTTGACCAAGTCTTTGGCCAGGTGGCCAAGGCCGTCGAGCAAGCTTTTGCCGCCGGTTTCGAAGAAACGTTTAAGCGCAGCCGGGTTCGCCATGCTGTTGCTCGGGGCCATGGCCTCGGTGAGCAAATTGATGACGAAGTGGCCGCGACTGATATCAGTCTCCGACAGGTTGCTGTGCTCAACCCAGCTGTGCAGTTCTTTGCGCCAGGCCAGGTAGCTTTGCAGGTAGCGCTTGTACAGAGGGTTCTGGCTCCAGGCCGGGTCAGCAAAACGTTTGTCGCCGTCGTCCATCTTCAGCTCGGAGCTGCCGAGAACGACGTTCTTCAGTTCGAGGCCCAAGTGGGCCAGGTGCTTGGCACTGTGCAGCGGTTGTTTATAGGCCTGCGCGAGAATCATGCGGGCAGAAGCGAGAATGTCTTTTCCACGAAGGCCAATAACAGGATTGAGCCCAAGGGTGTTGTCCGAGGCCTGGCGTTGCAGGTCTTCATTATTTTTATTGCTCATCTACGACGCTCCATTGTCCTGAGGCTGATACCGGCATGCTGCTGTGCGCGGACACAGGGCTTTAGCGCCTAGTACTGCTCGGGTTACCGGGGGCGGAGCTAGCTCCGCTTCATTCATTGCATCTGACACAGTCAAATGCACGGAACCTGCCAGGTAATTGGTTACCCGAGTTTCAGCGTTTGCGCAAGCAGGCCAGTCACTTGGCCAAGCGCAGAAGGGAGTATGCCGAGGGGTTTTAGAAAGTTCGCCCTAACCTGTTGGGAGGGTCGGGCTAGAGCATCAGCTTGACGATGGACTCAGCTGGATCGCGGGATTTTCCGGCCTTGGCCAGCTCGTTTAAATAATCGGCCCAGAGTTCGCTTTGGCGTTGCGCCAGTTGCTCAAGGTATTCCCACGTGAACAATCCGCTGTCGTGTCCGTCGTCGAAGCACAACTTTAGTGCGTACTGCCCGGCGGGTTCGATCTTGCTTAAACCGACGTTGGCTTTGCCGAACTGCAGAATCGGTTTGCCATGGCCCTGTACTTCAGCAGACGGCGAATGCACCCGCAGAAATTCGGCTGGCAGGGTGTAGCTCTCATTTGCCCCGTATTTCAGGGTGAGGGTTTTTGAGGCTTTGTGCAGCTCGATGGCCGAGGGGATACGCATGGTGTTTTGCTCTGTCGGTAACCGTTGGAGCCAGCAAGCTGGCTCCAACAGGGGGCGCGAGGATTAGAGAATATAGCGCGACAGATCTTCGTCTTTGGCCAACTCGCCCAGGTGGCTGTTGACGTAGTCGGCGTCGATGCTGATGGCTTTTCCATCCTGGCTGCCAGCCAAATCACCGGCGCTAAACGACACTTCCTCAAGCAAACGTTCGAGCAAGGTGTGCAGGCGGCGGGCACCGATATTCTCGGTTTTCTCGTTTACCTGCCAGGCGATTTCGGCCAGGCGCTTGATGCCGTCCTCGGCGAAGTCGATGGTCAGCCCTTCGGTCAGCAGCAGTTCGCGGTATTGCTCAGTCAGCGAAGCATGCGGTTCGGTGAGGATGCGTTCGAAGTCATTCGGCGTCAGCGGCTTAAGCTCGACGCGAATCGGCAGACGACCTTGCAGCTCAGGCACCAGATCGCTTGGCTTGCTCAGGTGGAACGCGCCCGAAGCAATAAACAGGATGTGGTCGGTTTTAACCATGCCCAGCTTGGTGTTTACCGTACAGCCCTCGATCAAGGGCAGCAGATCGCGCTGCACGCCTTCGCGCGACACATCCATGCCGCCGGAGTTACCGCGCTTGGCGACTTTGTCTATTTCGTCGATAAACACGATACCGTGCTGCTCAACGGCTTCCAGCGCTTGAGCCTTTAGTTCTTCTTCATTGACCAGGCGTGCGGCTTCTTCGTCGCGCACCAGTTTCAGCGCTTCTTTAACTTTCAGCTTGCGGGCTTTCTTTTTGCCCTTGCCCATATTGGAGAACAGGCTTTGCAGCTGGTTGGTCATTTCTTCCATGCCGGGCGGGGCCATGATTTCTACGCCGCCGGGCACTTCGGCCACTTCAATTTCGATGTCTTTGTCGTCCAACTGGCCTTCGCGCAGGCGCTTGCGGAACAGTTGACGGGTGTTGGAATCGCTACCGTGCGCCTGGTCTTCATTGAAGCCAACACGGGCTGGCGGCAGCAGCGCATCGAGGATGCGTTCTTCGGCGGCGTCTTCGGCACGGTGACGGACTTTAACCATCTCCTGCTCACGCAGCATCTTGATCGCGGCATCGGCGAGGTCGCGGATGATCGACTCGACATCACGGCCAACGTAGCCAACCTCGGTGAACTTGGTCGCTTCCACTTTCAGGAAGGGCGCGTTGGCCAGCTTGGCCAGGCGACGGGCGATTTCGGTTTTACCGACGCCGGTCGGGCCGATCATCAGAATGTTCTTTGGCGTTACTTCGGCACGTAGCTCGGCAGGGAGCTGCATACGCCGCCAGCGGTTGCGCAGGGCAATGGCAACGGCACGCTTGGCTTCGTCCTGGCCGATGATATGGCGGCTCAGTTCGTGAACGATTTCGCGGGGAGTCATGGGCATGGAATGGTCGGGCCTCAAACAGCGAGGTCCAGCTCCTCGATGGTCAGGTGGTGATTGGTAAATACGCAAATATCGCCAGCGATGCCTAAAGCGGTTTCGGCCACTTCACGGGCGCTAAGGTCGCTGTGCATCAGCAGGGCGCGGGCTGCGGCCTGGGCGTAAGGGCCGCCGGAGCCCATGGCGATCAAGCCATCTTCGGGCTCTACCACGTCACCGTTGCCGGTGATGATCAGCGAAGCATCTTTGTTGGCCACCGCAAGCATGGCTTCCAGGCGGCTGAGGGAGCGGTCGGTACGCCATTCTTTGGCCAGCTCAACCGCGGCGCGCACCAAGTGGCCCTGGTGTTTTTCCAACTGCCCTTCGAAGCGTTCAAAGAGGGTAAAGGCGTCGGCGGTGGCGCCGGCAAACCCGGCGATGACTTGGCCGTGGTACAGGCGCCGGACTTTTTTTGCGTTGCCTTTCATCACGGTGTTGCCGAGGGAAACCTGGCCGTCGCCGCCCATAACGACTTTGCCGTGGCGACGAACTGAAACGATGGTGGTCAAGGGTGAGTCTCCACGCTGGGGGCGAAAATGCCCTAGTGAAAACTCATATGGGGGAGGGGGTGGAGCATTTCAACCGCCGCTGACGAATGTGCGGGGTGAGGTGTTTGCGTCAGGTTGTTTCAGTGGTGGTGTCGGCCATAAATAAAACAGCGAGGCCAGGGCCTCGCTGTTTTGCGTTGACTGCCCGGCGTTAATCGCGGGTCCAGGCCATTTGCCAGTGCGAACCGGTGCCCGGCTCGAACTGAGTGGCGCTGGCGCTCCACTGTACGCAGTAGCCGTTATACGGCCACGGTTTGCAGGTGTAGGTATTGCCATCGCGGGCCAAGACCTTGGTGCCGGCTTTGTAGCTTTTCAGACCATTGGGGAAGACAAAGTCGTGCTTGCCAGTGGCAGGCGCTTCAATGGTGAAGCGATGGGTTTTCTGCAGCGGTTCGCCCTGTTCCGGTTTAGCCACCACCACCACGTCATAGGTGCCGCCGGCCGGATTGCGCAGGGTAAACATCATATGCGGCGAGTTGCTGCCGGCTTCGCTTTGTTGGTAGGCCACGCTCTCGCCCTTGTCGTTGAAGACAGTGGCGGTGACGGTATACGGCCCACCTTGGGTCAGGGCATTGAAGTGCAGCTGGGTCATGCCGCCTTCGACTTTGTAGGTGTTTTGCAGACCGTCCAGATCCAGGCTGCTGGTGTTGGCAGGCTGGGCATGCACCTTCTGAATTTCTACCCGTACTACGTCGCTGCCGGCTTTGGCGTACAGGGTGTTCTTACCGTAGTTGGCGACCACTTCGTTGCTGGTGTTGAGCTCGCCCAGCAAGTAGCCAGCGTTGGCCTTGGCCACCTTTTGTGCCAGCAGGAATGGCCAGGTATTAGCCTGAGCCTGCTCGGCGGTTTCGATGGTAAGCGAGGTTTGACGGCTGATTTGTTCGCCTTGGGCAGTAAACACGCGGGTGGAAACGGTGTCGCCGATTTGCAGGGTATCCGGCTGCACGGTGCCGATGTTTTTCCAGGCGGCTACCGGAGTTACCACTGGCGAGGTGCTGGTGCCTGGTGTGGTAGCGCCGTTGCCGCTGATATTGACGTCAATCACTTGGTAGAACGTGGCAGCGGTGTCAGCGATTTTCCACGTGGCCAGCACTACGTGGTAACCACTGTGGTCGGCGGGAATATTGACAGTGTGCTGGGTGGTGCCGCCGCTTTGCGGGCGTACGCCGTTGGCGTTTTCTTGCAGCAGCGGGGTGAGTTCGAAGGCGTCGCGGGTTAATGGCTGATTGGGGTTCCAGTCCTTTTTGGTAATAAAGAACTGGTAGTAGGCGGTGGAATGGCCGGCGGTGTAGTGCCACTTAAAGATAGTGGGGCCGGGCTTGATCGGGTTTTTTGCCCAGCGCGTGGCCGACTGAACATTGAGTTCACCAAAGCCGGACATACCGCCAGCAGCGATGGTTTCATCGGCTGGCCCGCATTGGGTGAAATCGCCGGCGCAGTAGGCGCCGTTGTAGTGGTGATTAACCGAAGGGCTGTATTCGATGCTTTGTGGCTCAAAGGCAACGTTGCCGCAGTCGGTGTTCAGGTTGCCGGCGCCGGCGGTGCACAGTACAGCACGGGATTTGGGTTGTTCGACATAGCCATGGGCGCTGGCGTATTGGGTTGCGGCGCTGGCCAGGCCCATTGCGACCAGCAAAGGAAGGTGCCGCAGCGTTTGGCGTGGAGAGATTTGAAGCATGGGAAGCGACCTTTATCAGAGTAAGAGGACGCTCGGGGCTTAAGAGATGGTGGCCGGCAAAGCTTGTAAATAAAGGCGCCGGGCCCGAGCGACAGTCACTATGCCGATCGGGTACAGGTTGATTATGTAGGACGGTTCTTCAAGGTTGCGGGCAAGACGTTACGTAAGCAGCTGACGGCTCTCGCTTGCGACCGCCGTCACATCATCGGCCCTGACGCTGTTGCAGCAGCAGGTTGCTAAAACCGCTGCCGGCCAGTTTTTTCTGCGCGCCGGTGAGTTGCTCGCGGTTGCTGAAGGGGCCAACCAGCACGCGGTACCAGGTGTCGTCGCGCACCATGCCCGACTCAACCTGCACATCCTGGCCGAGCAGAATGATCTGCGCGCGTACCTTGTCGGCATCTTCTTGCTTGCGGAACGAGCCGGCTTGCAGGAAGTACTGGGTGGTGGCGGCTTTGACGGCGGTCGGCAGCGGGGGTGGTGTTTCACCTTTAAGCGCGGCTTCGGCGCGTGCGGCATCGGCCTTGGCCAGTTCTGCAGGCGTTGCTGGTGGCGGTGTCTGCTCCGGTACGGCCTCTGGCGGCACGATCACTTCCGACTCGGGCAGCAAGGTATAGAAGTCGTACTTGGGTTTTACCGGCCCGCTCGGCGTGGGGGTAGCGGTGGTGGTCGGCGTCTTTGGCACGATGGTGGTTTTGGTGGTTTTGTCATCCGGCTTATCGCGTTGGATTTCTTTGCGCCCAGGTTCGAGTTTCATCAGCAGCACAATAAATGCGCCGATGGCCAGGCCACAGGCCAGCCAGATCCAACCGGGAACCGGACGTTTCGCTGGCGCTTGGTAACGGCTGGCGCCGCGTTTGGGTGCTGGTTTTTTCTTGGCCGCCAACTTACATACGCTCCAGTGTTTCCAAGCCCAACAGCTCCAGACCCTGCTTGAGGGTGCGCCCAGTCAGGGCGGCCAAACGCAGGCGGCTGTGTTGGGTGGCCGGATCCTCGGCGGCGAGGATTGGGCAGTTTTCGTAGAAGCTGGAGAACAAACCCGCCAGCTCATAGAGGTAGGTGCACAGGGTGTGTGGCGTGCCTTTTTCGGCAACGTTGCTCAGCACTTCGCCGAACTGCGCGAGCTTGGCCGCCAGGTCCTGCTCTTGCACGGCTTCCAGGGTGATCTGGCCGTCGAGCTGATCGTAGCCCTTGCCCAGTTTACGGAAGATGCTGGCGACACGGGTGTAGGCATACAGCAGGTACGGTGCGGTGTTGCCTTCAAAGCTGAGCATTTGCTCGAAGTTAAAGGTGTAGTCGCTGGTGCGGTGTTTGCTCAGGTCGGCGTATTTCACCGAGCCAATGCCGACGACGCGGGCGATGGTGCGCAGTTCTTCCTCGGAGACTTCCGGGTTCTTTTCTTTCACCAGCACATAAGCACGTTCTTGCGCTTCATCCAGCAGGTCGATCAGCTTTACCGTGCCGCCATCGCGGGTTTTAAACGGTTTGCCGTCCGGGCCGTTCATGGTGCCAAAGCCCATGTGTTCAAGCTGCATGCCGGGGTGCACAAAGCCTGCACGCCGCGCCACTTCGAATACTTGTTGGAAGTGCAGGGCCTGGCGCTGATCAACGAAGTACAGCACGCGGTCGGCCTTGAGCACCTGGCTGCGGTAGCGCATGGCGGCCAGGTCGGTGGTGGCATACAGATAGCCGCCGCCGGCCTTTTGTACGATTACCGGCAGCGGGTTGCCTTCGGCATTTTTGAATTCGTCGAGGAATACGCACTGGGCGCCGTTGCTTTCCACCAGCAGGCCGGCTGCTTTCAGGTCGGCGACGACATTGGCCAGGTCGTTGTTATAGGCACTTTCGCCCATGACGTCGGCTGGGGTCAGCTTCACGTTAAGGCGGTCGTAGGCCTTCTGGCAGTGCGCCAGGGAAATTTCATTGAAGCGGTGCCACAAGCGCATGCAATCGGGCTCACCCGCTTGTAACTGCACCACCAGCTCACGGGCGCGGTCGGCAAACTCCAGCGATTCGTCGAAACGTCCTTTAGCGGCGCGGTAAAAACCCTCGAGGTCGGAGAGCTCAGTCTCGCTGGTTTCCGGGTTTTCCTGCAGGTAGGCCAGCAGCATGCCGAACTGGGTGCCCCAATCGCCTACGTGGTTCTGGCGGATGACGGTGTCGCCAAGGAACTCCAGAACGCGCGAAACGCCATCGCCAATGATGGTCGAGCGTAGGTGGCCGACGTGCATCTCTTTGGCCAGGTTCGGCGAAGACAGGTCGACGACCACACGCTGAATGGCGCCGCTTTTACAAACGTTCAGGGTGGCGTGAGCCAGCGCCGCTTCCAGGCGTTGGGCGAGCGCTTGGGTGTCTTGGTAGAAATTCAGAAAGCCTGGACCGGCGATTTCCACTTTGCGGATTTGCTCGTCAGCCGGCAGGGCGGCGATCAGTTTTTCCGCCAGGTCGCGCGGCTTCATGGCCGCAGGCTTGGCCAACATCATGGCGATGTTGCTGGCGAAATCGCCGTGGGTTTTGTCCTTGGTGTTTTCCACCTGGATCACCGGAGTCAGGCCCTCGGGCAGTACGCCGTCGCTGACGAGGCGGGAGAGGGCTTGCTGAATCAACTGGCGAATGGTGTCTTTCATGGTCTGCTCGTGCGGCCGTTGGGCGCTTATGGCGCCGGGAGGCGGGTGAAAAGGGGGCATTATCCGTGCAGCGGCCAGGCTTGCCAACCGCGCTGGCCGGCTGGGGCTGTTACACGGCTAGAACAGGTCGATCGGGTCGACATCCAACGACCAGCGCACCGCGCGGCCGCTGGGCATTTTTTCCAGCGCCGCCGTCCAATAGTTGAGCAATTGATGCAGCTGCGCGCGAGCAGTGGCTTGCACCAGTAACTGCGCCCGGTAGCGCCCGGCGCGTCGCTCCATGGGAGCCGGCACCGGGCCGAGTAGTTCAATGCCGCTGAGGTTGAGTTCTTGCAGCAGGTGTTCGGCTTCGGTGCAGGCCTCGTCGAGAAAACCTTCGGCCTGCCCAGGCTTGTGCGCCTCGGCACGCAACAGCGCCAGGTGACAGAAGGGCGGCAGGCCGGCGGCGCGTCGTTCGCTTAAGGCCTGTTCGGCAAAGGCGAAGTAGCCCTGTTCGGTGAGTTGCACCAGCAGCGGGTGGTCGGCCAGGTGGGTCTGGATAATCACTTTGCCCGGTTCTTCCGCGCGTCCGGCACGCCCGGCTACCTGCACGATCAACTGCGCCATGCGTTCGCTGGCGCGGAAGTCGGCGGAGAACAGACCGCCGTCAGCATCCAGAATCGACACCAGGGTCACCCGCGGAAAGTGGTGACCTTTGGCCAACATTTGGGTGCCGATCAGGATGCACGGCTCACCCTTATTAATAGTGGCGAACAGATTCTGCATGGCGTCCTTGCGCGAAGTGCTTTCGCGGTCGACGCGCAGCACCGGCACATCGGGGAACAGCGTGGCCAGGCGATCCTCAGCGCGCTCGGTACCGGCGCCGACTGGACGCAAGTCGACCTGGGCGCATTTCGGGCAATTGCTCGGCTGGCGCTCAACATGCCCGCAATGGTGGCAACGCAGTTCGCGCGAGCGCTGATGTACGGTCATGCGCGCATCGCAGCGCGGGCATTCAGACAGCCAGCCGCAGTCATGGCAGAGCAAGGTGGGCGCAAAACCGCGGCGGTTGAGGAATACCAACACTTGCTGGCCGGCCGCCAGGGTCTGGCCGATGGCCTGTTGCATGGGGCCGGAAATGCCGCTGTCGAGCGGGCGGCTCTTGATGTCCAAACGCAGAAAGCGCGGTTGTTGCGCGCCTCCAGCGCGCTGGTTCAAACGCAGTAGGCCGTAGCGCCCGGAGTGGGCGTTCTGCAGGCTTTCCAATGAAGGCGTGGCTGAGCCGAGGACGATGGGGATGTTTTCCTGACGTGCACGTACCAGGGCCAGATCGCGGGCGTGGTAGCGCAGGCCTTCTTGCTGTTTATAAGAGGCGTCGTGTTCTTCGTCGATGATGATCAAACCGGGGTTTTTCATCGGCGTGAACAGCGCCGAGCGCGTGCCAATAATAATGTCGGCCTCACCGTCGCGGGCCGCGAGCCAGGCGTCCAGGCGTTCGCGGTCGTTTACCGCCGAGTGCAGTAGGGCAATACGCGCGTTAAAACGGCGCTCGAAGCGCGCCATGGTTTGCGGGCCGAGGTTGATCTCGGGGATCAGTACCAGCGCTTGTTTGCCGGCCTCCAGGGTTTCGCGAATTAACTGCAAATAGACTTCGGTCTTGCCGCTGCCGGTAACGCCGGCCAGCAGGAACGCATTAAAACTGTCGAAGCCGCTGCGAATGGCCTCGGTGGCGGCGCGTTGTTCAGGGTTAAGCGGCAGTTCCGGCTGCGCCAGCCAATTGCCGTGGCGCTCAATGGTGGCGTGGCGGCGAGCCTCGATGGTGACCAAGCCTTTTTCACGCAGCAGGTCGAGGCTGTCTTTGTTTAGCTGCAACTGGCTGAGCAGACGGTGCGCCACACCGTGTGGATGTTGCGCGATCACCTTTAAGGCATCGCGTTGGCGTGGCGCGCGGGCCAGGCGCGGGTCGTCAAACGAAGCACCCTCGGCCACATGCCAGAAGCGCTCTTGGCGCACCTCCGCCGGTTCGCCTTGGCGCAGCAGATTGGGCAGCGCCCAGCTAAAGGTGTCGCCCAGGCTGTGCTGGTAATACTGAGCGGTCCACAGGCACAGCTTGAAAAAAGCGGGCGGCACTGGCGACTGTGCGTCAATCAGGGCGATGGCCGGTTTCAGCTTGTCGGCGGGCACATCGCTGTGGTCGCTGATCTCCACCAAAATGCCGATGATCTCGCGTTTGCCAAAGGGTACGCGCAGGCGCATACCGGGCTGCAAGTCGCCGGCTGGCGTGCCCTTGGGGGCCAGGTAGTCGAACAGGCGGCGCAACGGAGAGGGCAGGGCGAGACGCAAAATTACCGGGGGCACGCGGGAAACGTCCTAGAGAGCGAGGCGCGATCTTAGCACGCAAGCCCACGACGATCGGCCTTGCCACATCTGCATTGTCTGGTAAGATGCGCGGCCTAATTCCGTGCGGTACTCGACAATAGTGTTGGGTGGCGGCGCGATAGACCTGAGGAATACACCATGAAAGCTGATATCCATCCAGTATACGAAGCCGTAACCGCTACCTGCAGCTGCGGTAACGTGATCCAAACTCGCTCCACCCTGGCCAAGCCACTGAGCCTGGACGTGTGCAACGAGTGCCACCCGTTCTACACCGGCAAGCAAAAAGTGCTGGACGTTGGCGGCCGTGTTGATCGCTTCAAGCAGCGTTTCGGTGTGTTCGGCTCCAAGGCCTAATTGGCTTTGTAGCTCTGAGAGGCCTGATGGGCTTTTCGGTGTTGTTGAAAAAGGCGTCCCTGGTGGGCGCCTTTTTCGTTTCTGCGATTTGTGTCGGACCTGTCTGGGCATTCTGTCCGATGCCTGACGGCTTGCCAGTTATTGGCGTGCAGAAGGTCGTCGATGGCGACACCTTGCGCTTGGTGGACGGTCGCAGCGTGCGGCTTATCGGCATCAATGCGCCGGAGGTGGCGCATAAAGGTCGCTCGGCCCAGCCTTTCGCTGAGCAGGCCAAGCGCCGCTTACAGGCGTTGGTGAGCGCCAACAATGATCGCGTGGCGGTGCAACTGGGTCCGCAGCCCAAGGATCATTACGGCCGTACGCTGGCGCATATTTACGGCGCACGAGGGCAGAATGTTGAAGCGCAGCTGTTGGCTGAGGGGCTGGGTTTTCAAATTGCCGTTGCGCCCAATGTCGACCTGGTCGATTGCCA
>NZ_JBBNAH010000443.1:0-2395 GCF_037994325.1 Pseudomonas sp. | reverse complement strand
GTTTTTAACCGCGCGCGATGCCGTGGAAGACCGGGTAAAAGGCCTGGAGTTGGGGGCCGATGATTACCTGGTTAAGCCATTTTCCTATGCCGAGCTGTTAGCGCGGGTGCGCACGCTGTTGCGCCGTGGGCCGCCGCGTGAGGTGGAGCAGTTTGTGGTGGCCGATCTGCAGTTGGATGTGCTGCGCCGTAAGGTCACTCGCCAGGGTGAGCGGCTGAACCTGACCAATAAGGAATTTGCCCTGCTGCATTTGCTGCTGAGCCGCGAGGGTGAGGTGTTGTCGCGGGCGCAGATTGCTTCGCAGGTGTGGCAGATGAATTTCGACAGCGACACCAATGTGGTGGACGTGGCTATCCGCCGGCTACGCGCGAAGGTCGATGATCCGTTTACCTGCAAGCTGATCCATACCGTGCGCGGCATGGGTTATTGCCTTGAGGTGCAATCATGAGCCTATGGCCGCGCGCCCTTAGCCTGCGCCTGGCGCTGATGTTTGCCCTGGTCAGCGCGCTGCTGTTGGGCGCCATCGGGTTTTACCTGTACCACTCGTTGCAGCGCGAAATTGCCTGGCGCGATGACCAGGCGCTGCTGGGCCGGGTGCAACGTATGCAGGCGATTTTGGCCGACAGCCAGAGCATCACCGCGCTGCGCGAACGGCCGCAGTTGTACGAGAACATGTTGGGCAATCGCGACAACCTGCTGTGGGTGCTGGATGCTGCCGGCCAGGTGCTGATTGAAATCAACCCGCCGGGCGTGGCCCGCCCTACTCTGCCCGCCGCCAGCACCGCGCAATTGGCCGACGGCGACAGCAGTGAGCCGCTGCGCCTGGCCTGGCAGGACGTCACCGGCGGCGAGCAGCGCCTGACGCTGATTGCCGGCAAATTGCTTGGCGAGCGCGACGCCATGTTGGCGGCCTACCGCATGAAACTGTGGCTGGCGCTGGGCTGCGGCATGCTGCTGGCGTTTGTGCTGGGTTGGCTGGTGAGCCAACGCGGCTTGCGCCCGGTGCGTGAGTTGGCCCGGCGCTGCGCGACCATCGACAGCCAGCATTTGCACCTGCGCCTGGATGAGGTGCAGGCCACCGAGGAATTGCAGGGGCTGAGCCGCGCGCTGAATCAAATGCTCGCGCGCCTGGAAAGCGGTTTTGCTCAGCTGTCGCGCTTTTGCGAAGACCTGGCCCATGAAATGCGCACGCCACTGAGTAACCTGATGGGCCATACCCAGCAAACCCTGCAACGCGAGCGCACGGTGGCGGAGTATCAAGACCTGCTGGTGAGCAACGCCGAAGAGTACGAGCGCCTGGCGCGCATGATCGACAGCATGTTGTTTCTAGCGCGCACGGAACAGGCGCAGGCGGCTATCACCTGCCAGCCAATCGACCTGCAGGCGTTGGCTGAGCAATTGTGCGAGTACTTCGAAGGCATGGCCGAAGAGCGCGATATGCCGCTGCTGAACCAGGTCAGTGGCGAGTGGCTGGCCGACCCTGATTTGTTGCGCCGCGCCCTGGCCAATTTGCTCGCCAATGCCCTGCGCTATGGCCAGCCTGGCACCGTCATTACCCTGTCCAGCCGTCTTGACGGCAACCGCCTGGAGCTGTGGGTGCATAACCACGGCAAACCTATTGCGGCTGACCATTTGCCCCATCTGTTTGAACGCTTTTACCGCTGCGACCCGGCGCGCAGCGGTTCGGGCGACTCTGGCGGTTTGGGGTTGGCAATTGTGCGCTCGATCATGCAGTTGCATGGCGGCCAAGTGAAGGTGGCAAGCGACGATAGCGGCACGCGGTTTGGCTTGGTGTTTAGACCTGCACACCCTACGACGCCGGGCTAGGCCCGGAATTTGTTGACCGTCCGCGAAATAGCGCACGCCTTGTGCGCTTGCGGCTATCGAGACTGTAAGTATTTTGCTATCACTTAGCAGGTAGCCAGCCAGTATCGAGCTCTGCCATGGACCATCTCCTGTCGTTTTTGTCGGAAACAGTGCCGCAGGCGAGGACGGTCGAACAACTGACCCGCCCGCTGTTAACGCTGCTGCATCGCGTAACCGGGATGGAGTCGACGTACCTGACCACTATTGACCTGCAAAAGGGCGTGCAGCGCATCGAGTTCGCGCGCAACGTCGGCGACATGACGATTCCTGAAGGCTTGGTGGTGCCGTGGGAAGACACCCTGTGCAAGCGCGCGCTTGAAGAAAACCGGCTGTATTCGGACAACGTCTCGGAGTGTTGGGGCGACTCCCAGGCCGCGCAGGCGTTGGGTATTCGCACGTATGTCAGCGCGCCAATCCGCGCACAGGACGGCAGCGTGCTGGGCACCGTGTGTGCTGCCAGCGCGAAGCAAGTGACGCGCTCGCCGGAAGTGGAACCGATGCTATTGCTGCTTTCCAGCTTGCTGGGCTT
>NZ_JBBNAH010000442.1:0-2299 GCF_037994325.1 Pseudomonas sp. | reverse complement strand
GTGCGCACCACACGCTAAACGATATTAAGGCTGGTGCGCACAGCACACCCTACGGATTGGAGACACAGGTATGTGGCGTTCGTTAACCCTAGGCTGCTCTCTCGCCATGCTTGCCGGCTGTAACACCCTGCCCTTTGGCAGCAGCTCTTCCGAGAGCTACGGCCACTACAACGAAACTGGCGAAGCGTCGTTCTACGGCGCCAGGCACCATGGCAAAAAAACCGCCAGCGGCGAGCGCTTCGACCAAAACCAACTGACTGCAGCGCACCGTACCCTGCCCTTCGGCACCCGCGTGCAGGTCACCAACCTGGACAACAACAAAACCGTGGTCGTCCGCATCAACGACCGTGGCCCCTTCAACCGTAAACGGTTAATCGACATCTCTCACGCCGCCGCCGAGCAACTCGACATGCTGCGCAGCGGCACCGCGCCAGTGCGCGTGCAGAGCCTCGACTAAGGAATGACCGACATGACCGATTCGAAGAAAACCGGCGAACACGTGCGCCGCCAAGTGATGGGCGACACCTTTGTCGACCGCGCCCTGAACAACGCCACCGACTTCACCCAACCGCTGCAAGACTTCGTGAACGAACACGCCTGGGGCGGCGTGTGGAACCGCGAAGGTCTGCCACTGAAAACCCGCAGCCTGATCACCCTCGCCGCCCTCACCGCGTTGAAATGTCCACAAGAGCTCAAAGGCCATGTCCGCGGCGCGCTGAACAATGGCTGCACGGTAGACGAGATTCGCGAAGCGCTGCTGCATTGCGCGGTGTATGCCGGTGTACCGGCGGCCATTGACGCGTTTCGCGCAGCACAGGAAGTGATTGAGGCGTGGCAGGCGGACGTCAAGTCGTAAACCGCGTAGTGGTGCGCACCATGGCGTATTGCTCAAGATTGTGGATTCCCGCCTACGCGGGAATGACGGGGATTTAAAGGTTTACATCCGTCGTCCCCGCGCAGGCGGGGACCCAGAAACTCAAGCCAAGCACAGCAGCAAAAAACCGTGCAATTAAAAAGCCGGGCACAAGGCCCGGCTTTGCTACCGTAAAAAAACCCTCCTACATATTCGCCTCTGCATACTCCGCCAACACCGAGCGCGGTACACCCTGCAGGGTGATGTGCACGCCATGGGGGAATTCCTTAAAAGACACTTTTCACACAGTCATCAACATTAGAGCCACCATTGGGTAGTACTTGTTGTCGTGGCTAGCAGTTTTCATGGCGTTGGTAGGTGTTAGCCACGCAAGCGCCTGAGAATCGCAGGTGAGGATACTTTCTTGAAAAAGCCGAATCTGCTCCTCGCTTGCTTCGACGCCTACCGAGTAAGGCGCGACAAAAACAGCACCAAGACGAGGTTCGTCATAGTCGAGTCGACCCGCGTCAAAGATCGCCTGGCTACATCTCCCAACGATGTGTTTTTTTGCTGTATTTAGATCTTCGATATCAACGTACGCCACTTTAGCTTCGATACAAAAACCATAAATCTCGTTGGCCACATACAAATCATTGCGGCCGATCGACGTTCCCTGTTGACTCGCCTCAGTCGCAACTTTGGTGATTTGGTATTCCTCAATTGCCGTCCAATCAGCTTTCCATGCTGCGCCAGCGAGGATGCTGATGTTCGCCCGCTCGTTGTACCAATATGGCAAATCATCGCCATCCCAAACGTCGATATAACGTTGAACACATGCTATCCAGCTGCGCAGAACAGGGCTGAGCGGCTGGAGCGTTGAGCAAGAGATACGCATGTACTGATCACTCATTGGGCAACTCCCTGTATAACAACGTTAAATAGGATTAGAACAAATAGCTAAAAAAGCCTTTGGACTGGCGCGCACTGATTTCCCGCGCAAATAAATTACGGGCGGATCTGAAGAAGGCTTGTTCTACCTCAAAACGTTGGCGTTCTGCCTTCATAAGAAGATGATTTAGCTCGACTGTCGAAGTGGCGTAAATTTTGAATTTACCAAGTGTTTCTTCCTTATCCAGGGAGGAGTCGGATTGAACTGTGGCCAGCTCGCGTAATAACTTCATCATCTCGTCAGTGTTGGCGGCCGCCAGATAAGGGCCCTTCTCGACCTGCAGTTGCTCTTCGATTGGCTCTAGTTTTTTCTTCCGGGAGCTAGCCAATCGTTTGAATTTCTCATAAGTCCCTGTCACCAGCGCTAGCTCTTCATATTTTATGTAGAGATCTACATGGCATTGCCGCACAGTCTCGTTTAGCTCTTTAGTGCTTTTAGCCAGCTCGTTGTTTACGCTCGCAATCGTTCTAGGGATGACCTCGTAGCCGGCCGATGAA
>NZ_JBBNAH010000441.1:0-5871 GCF_037994325.1 Pseudomonas sp. | reverse complement strand
GCTCGTGTTCGAGCAACTGGTCGACGGCAAAGCCGGCAGCCGCGTGCCCACGGCCAAAAGCAGCTTTGCCGGCGCCGAGGTGTACAGCTACGTGTGGCCCACCAGCCTGGACAGCGGCGCGGTGGGCTTCGCGCCGGGCTCGGGCATTCTCGCCCTGGCCCTGACCTCGCACCCCGACTTCGACGACACACCGCAACTGGACGAAAACAAGGACGGCAAAAAAGACAACGACGGCGGTCTCTGGCATTCCCACTGGGTGGTGCTGACCAAGGACGCAACCTGCGGGCCCAGCGGCTTGAAAGTGCGCGACATTCCCGAAGGCAGCAAACCCAAACTCCCACCTACCTGGCCCGGCGCGCCGATCTTCATCGACTCACCCGGCTACGACCTCAGCGTGAACCAAGACGCCGCGAAAATCCGCGTGCCACTGGCCGCCGTCGGTTTTCCGAAAAACTTCAACTACGACGGCGTGACCGCCGCGCTGCAGGTAAACGCCGACCTGCACAACCCGCTGCTGTGCGTGAGCAGCGTATGGGACGTGGCCTCCGGCAACCTATCGCTGCCCGCCACCTGGTCTGCCGACTGACCCAGACGCCCCGTGTAACCAGACAAGGAGCAAGCCAATGAAAAAACTCACCACCGCATTCGGCGCGCCGGTCGTCGACAACCAGAACACCCTCACCGCCGGGCCACGCGGGCCGGCGTTGCTGCAAGATGTCTGGTTTATAGAAAAGCTCGCCCACTTCGACCGCGAAGTGATTCCCGAGCGGCGCATGCACGCCAAGGGTTCCGGCGCCTACGGCACCTTTACCGTGACCCAGGACATCAGCCGCTACACCAAGGCTGCGCTGTTTTCCGCCATCGGCAAACAGACCGATATGTTCGTGCGCTTTTCCACCGTGGCCGGTGAACGCGGCGCCGCCGACGCAGAGCGCGACATCCGCGGCTTTGCCTTGAAGTTCTACACCGAGCAAGGCAACTGGGACCTGGTGGGCAACAACACGCCGGTGTTCTTTCTACGCGACCCGCTGAAATTCCCCGACCTCAACCACGCGGTCAAACGCGACCCGCACACCGGCATGCGCAGCGCGCAAAACAACTGGGACTTCTGGACTAATCTGCCGGAGGCGCTGCACCAGGTCACCATCGTTATGAGCGACCGCGGCATACCCAGTAGCTACCGGCACATGCACGGTTTCGGCAGCCACACCTTCAGTTTTATCAACCGCGCCAACCAGCGCCACTGGGTGAAATTCACCTGGCGCACGCAGCAAGGCATTCAAAACCTCACTGATGCCGAAGCCGCGCAGGCCGCCGGTGCCGACCGCGAAACCCATCAGCGCGACCTGTTCAGCAGCATTGAGCGCGGCGAATTTCCGCGCTGGACCCTGTTTGTGCAAGTGATGCCCGAACACGAAGCCGGCAGCTACCCGATCAACCCGTTCGACCTCACCAAGGTGTGGCCGCACAAGGACTACCCGCTGCTGGAAGTCGGGGTGATTGAGCTCAACCGCAACCCCGAAAACGTCTATGCGGAGGTCGAACAAGCCGCCTTCAACCCCGGCAACGTGGTGCCCGGCATCAGCTTCTCGCCAGACAAAATGCTCCAAGGCCGCCTGTTCTCCTACGGCGATGCGCAGCGCTACCGGCTGGGCGTCAACCATGCCTCGATTCCGGTGAACGCTCCGCGCTGCCCGGTACATAGCTACCACCGCGACGGCCAGATGCGCGTAGATGGCAACCAAGGCCGCACCCTGGCCTACGAGCCCAACAGTTTCGGTGAATGGAACGAGCAACCCGACTTCAGCGAACCGCCGCTAAGCCTGGAGGGCGCGGCCGATCACTGGAACCACCGCGTGGACGCCGACTACTACTCACAGCCCCAGGCACTGTTTCGCCTGATGTCGGCCGCGCAGCAGCAAACGCTGTTCGACAACACCGCCCGAGCCATTCAGGGCGCCTCGGCCGAGGTGCAGGCCCGGCACATCCACAACTGCAACCAGGCCGATCCTTTGTACGGTGCCGGTGTGGCAGCGGCGATAGAACGCCTGACGCACTAGCCAGTACGTGCAGCCCATCGCACCCGCAGATGGCAGCACGAAAGCGGCGCCTATTACGTTAGCGGCAGCCAGCTAAGACTTACCCTCCCCCTGCTTACTGGCCTTGACCAATGCCTTGGCCATTTCGCTAAGTGTTTGCACGATGGCGGACTCGAGCCCTTTATTTACAAAGGCATCTGCCGCAGACAGGGCTTCGACGTAAATCATCAGGTTGGCGGCGCGCTCCAGGGCTCCTTCAATGGGTACGCCGAGGCTAACAGGGAAAAGGGAACCCAACGTTCATAGGGTGACAATTCACCCAAATATTGACGTGGGGTGGAGAGGCGCAAGTTAGAGCACACCGAGCCGAAAAGCGGGCTGTTGATACGGCTTCACAAAAGAGCATCGCCGTGCTTGTGAACACCTTGGCAATCCTCTACAACAAACGCCTTGGGGTGGGCGTCATGCGGCCTAGACCGTTTGCCTCTCTCGGTTGATGGAAGGGCCGAGAGGTTGAGTGGAATTGCTAGCTCGAAAGGAAAAGGACATACACATGTTCAATTTTTCGTGTGGAGAAACACATGAAAAAATAAGAAATTAGCTGGTGTTGTTTCCAGTCTTTAATATGTTTTTGGGCCATGGAGGCTTTCGTGCTGTGTACATCTTTTGCTCGAAGGACAGCATTTCTTTTAATTTCTTCTATGCCGTGCTGGATGAGCTCCGCATTTGCAGAACTTTATTATTGGACTCCACCTTCTGAAGCCGGTGTGCTCCAATATCCCACGGCGCATGGTGCATGTAATCGTTTCGCCAACTACTGGGAAGAGGCTGCAGTATTTCATGGCGACGGTCGTGTATATAATGTATCAATCATTGGTTTAGAGCCTTTTACTCAAACTTCGTATGTTTGCAAGCTGAAGCTTGTCTCCACCTATCCGCGGGGAGGAGGTGAAACAGTTTACCCGAAGGGATACGTTTCACTTAATGGCGATAGTTGCTTTTTGGGCAAAAGACTGAATCCACGCGCTGGTGAATGCGGCGCTCCAGCAGGGAAACCTGAAGGGAAAGTGTGCGCTGGAAATCCAATAGATTTAACAACTGGAAATAAATTCCAGATGGAGGTCGATTTCCCTTCTTCTGGAAGCAGCTTGGAGTTTAGTCGTAGCTACAATGGAGTGGACGGTATATGGCGCCACACCTATTCTTCTTACATACGTAAATCACTGTCGCACCTTAGTGTTATTGGCGCTCAGGGCGAAGAGCATGGGTTTGGTCTTGCTCACATTGTGGCTACACCAGAACCGACCGTGCTGGGCAAAGTTACTCGACAGCAGAACAGCTGGACCTATACGTCGAAAAATAACGAGTCCTACGTTTACGATTTGGACGATCGGCTGATTAAAGTCGTGCATGCTAACGGGAACTACGAAAATCTCGCTTATAGCGGAGGTGTTGCCACCGTTACAGATAATCGGGGGAAAAGTTTCACTTTTACTCAGGATGCACTGCATCAGCCACTAACCCTGGATGCGCCTGGGCTTAGTATTCAATATCAATACAACGAAGCAAAAATACTTACCCAAATATCCAGAACACACGGCACCCAAGTCGAGACTCGTCTTTACCACTACGAAGACCCTCGAGACCTCAAACTGTTAACCGGCATCACTGATGAAAAAGGCGTCCGCTTCGCCACCTGGTCCTACGACGATCAAGGCCGAGCCATTTCCAGCGAGCACGCCAACGGCGCTGAACACACCCAAGTGACCTACAACGAAGATGGCACCAGCACAGTCACCAACGCGCTAGGTAAGAAGACCGTCTACCACTTCACCGATGTCGGTGGGTTTAAGAAGATCGCCTCCATTGAAGGCGAACCCTCCGCCAACTGCCCCGCCAGCAATTCCACCTTCACCTATAACGACCGCGGCCAAGTCCTCACACAGACCGATGCCAAAGGCTTCGTCACCACCTACACCTACAACGACAGAGGCCTGGAAACCACGCGCACAGAAGCGAGTGGCACTCCGAAGGCCCGCAATACCACGACCACCTGGCACGCCACGTTTAACTTGCCTTTAACCGTCACCGAAGGCGGTCAAGTCACCACCTACACCTACGACACCGAAGGTCGCCAAACCAGCCACACGCAGAATGCGCTTTGAGTTAAACGGATTTAACATTTTATAAAGGGACTTGATCTTGCTAATTAATAAGCTGTCGAAAATTCTGACTTTTTTTCTCTTGATATTTTCTTCCGTTGCATGTGCCGATTTTTTTACTTGGCGTAACTTTTACAATTTTGGATTTTCTACGCCTGATGAGGCGTGCAGGAATCAATTAGAGAAAGATTGGCCAGACGGATATTTTACATTCAGTTACTCGGAGCGTGGGGGTGATGGATATTATAAGTGCATTGCCACCCTGATTGGGAATGGCACTAATCACTTTATGGCGGAAGCCAGCAGAATGGATGGTTATTGCCACCCTGGAAAAGTATTTAATCCTAATTTTCATGCATGTGAAGTTCCACCTGTTGATACAGGCAAAAAATGTAGTGATCAAACGGGGGCTACCCTTGACGATCCTCTGTTGCGGCAGAGTAACGGAGCTTGCGCATTGCTCTCCCGATCTCCTAATCAGAACGGCCGCCCCGAAAAAGAAGTAGCCTGCTCAATCGCGGGCAATCCTATCGACTTTTCATCAGGTAATAAGCTCCAAGTCGAACTAGACTACCAAGACTCTTTGAGCGACGGCCTGATGCTTCGGCGAGTTTATAATAGCGTCGATGGCGTATGGCACCATAATTTTTCTACCAACCTGAGATTAGGTTCTGACTTTATTATTTTTACCGATGCTAACGGACGAGAGAGTTATTTTACCTTGTCTGACGGAATCGCTAAATCCAATACCGGAAATATAGGAAGGCTACAAAATTTAGCTGGGGAATGGGTCTATATCGGACATAATAATGACCACTATGATTTTGATGAAAGGGGTCGCCTGATAAGGATTGAGTATGCTTCAGGCTACAAAATTCTTGTAAATTATTCGGATGCGCAAGTTATCATTTCGGACGAGACTGGTAGATCATTAACGTTAGTGGAGGGTGATAAACACCAAGTTCTAAGCGCAAGCGGTACAGGGCTTTCCGCCTCGTACCAATACAATGCCCTTAGTCTTCTTACCCAGGTGACTAGAACTCATGACGGTCAGGTCGAAACCCGTAAATATCATTACGAAGCGGCTCAGAACCCTCGGTTACTTACCGGGATTACTGACGAGCGAGGTGTTCGGTACGCGACTTGGACCTACGATGCTTCTGGGCGAGGTGTCTCTAGCGAACATGCAGGCGGCGTGGAAAAAGTGCTGATTAGCTACAACGCCGACGGCAGTTCGACGGTTACAAATGAGCTCGGTAAGAAAACGGTCTACCGGTTCCAGCTCATTCAGGGCGTTAAACGCATTGTATCCATCGAAGGCGAACCCTCCGCCAACTGCCCAGCCAGCAACTCCACCTTCACCTATAACGACCGCGGCCAAGTCCTCACCCAAACCGACGCGAAAGGCTTTATCACTACGTACACCTACAACGACCGAGGCCTGGAAACCACCCGCACCCAAGCAAGCGGCACTCCCCAAGCCCGCACTACCACAACCACCTGGCACGCCACGTTTAACTTGCCGTTAACCGTCACCGAAGGCGGCCAAGTTACAACCTACACCTACGACACCCAAGGTCGCCAAACCAGCCGAACGCAAGCTGCGCTTTAAGCCAAGGAAGGATTACACATGAATACAAGAAATTTTTCTTTAGCTTATTTTCTTCGAA
>NZ_JBBNAH010000440.1:0-3553 GCF_037994325.1 Pseudomonas sp. | reverse complement strand
CTCGATACCGGCGCGTTTTTCCCCCACCAGAAACAGTTCGCGCCCGGCCAAACGCGAGGCCAGCGCCTGCAACAGATAGTCGGTAAGCTCGCGGGATTTCGGCAGAAATACCACGGCGGCGTCGAAGGCTCGCTCGTCCGGCTCCACAGCAAACTGGCAGCGTTCGGGGAAGCGCGCGCTAAGGGCGTTATGGTCGCCGGCATGCCAGCTCCAGCCATGGGCGGCGGGCAGTTGGCCGAGCAGGTCATCGGCCGGCAAACCTACCAATAAGAGGTTGCCGGTGAATAACTCGGGCTGGCGCAGCAGCACTTCGCTTCGCGGGTCCATGGGGTTCTCCTGGAAAGAGCGCTGGGGAAAAAGCCCGGCAGCTTAGCCGACCTGCCGCTTAGGCGCACCGTTGAAAAACGCGGCCGCGTTCTCGCTGATTTGCCCAACGATCCGCTGGCGCGCCTCGCGGCTGCCCCAGGCGCTATGGGGGGTGATGATCAGACGCGGAATATCGTCGGCCAGCAGCGGATTGCCGGCAGTGGGCGGTTCCTGAATCAGCACATCGGTCGCCGCGCCGCCCAGATGACCACGGCGCAAGGTGTCGGCCAACGCCTGCTCATTGACCAGGCCACCGCGGGCGGTGTTGATCAGATACGCCGTAGGTTTCATCAGGTCCAGTTGCGCGGTGTCGATCAGATTTTTCGTGTGCTCGTTCAGCGGGCAATGCAGGGTCAGGGCATCTACCTGCGGTAGCAATTCTGCCAGTGGCAAGCGGTTGTCGCGGGCAGGGCGCCCAGGCAGTTGGCCAAACAACACGCGCATACCAAAGGCCTCAGCCAGCTTGGCCACCGCGCCACCCAATTCGCCATGGCCGAGCAGGCCGAGGGTTTTGCCTTCCAGCTCGACGATGGGGTAATCCAGCAAGCAGAACATCTTCGCTTGCTGCCACTTGCCGGCGCGAATATCACGCTGGTAATCGGGCAAACGGGTAGCCAATGCCAGCAGCAACATCAGTGTGTGTTGGGCCACCGACGGCGTACCGTAACCCTGGCAATTACTCACCACCACCCCGTGCTCGCGAGCGGCGGAGAGGTCGACATTATTGGTGCCGGTGGCGGCCACCAACACCAGCTTTAACTGCGGGCAGGCGGCGAAGGTTTCAGCCGTGATCGGGGTTTTATTGGTGATCACCACATCGGCATTTTGCAGCCGTTCGGCCACTTGTTCGGGGGTGGTCAGACCATGCAGCGTCAGCGCGCTAAAGGCGGCGTGAAGCAGCGCCAAATCGAGGTCGCCAAGGTCAAGGGAGTCGTGATCGAGGAACACGGCGCGGCTGGAGGCTGTCATCAGCTGTACCTTTTTTGCAGACGGGGAGGGGCGTATCGTTGCCAGCCTACCTTACTTCGGAGCACCACTATGTACTGGACGGAGTTTCTTACCGTTGCCCTGATTCACCTGCTGGCGGTGGCCAGCCCGGGGCCAGACTTCGCCGTGGTGGTGCGTGAAAGCGTGGCTAATGGGCGCCGGGCTGGAACATGGACAGCGCTGGGTGTGGGCTGCGCGATTTTCCTCCACGTCACTTATTCCTTGCTGGGCATTGGGTTGATCGTGTCGCAGTCCATCGTGCTGTTTAGCGCGTTGAAATGGCTGGCGGCAGCCTACCTGGTTTACATCGGCATCAAGGCCTTGCGCGCGCAGCCAGCGGCAGCGGGTGGCGAGCGAGAACTGCTGGTTGAGCCGCTACAGCGCTCGGCGCGTGGGGCGTTTGTCAGTGGCTTTGTCACCAATGGCCTGAACCCCAAAGCGACGTTGTTTTTCCTTTCCTTGTTTACCGTAGTGATCAACCCGCATACGCCGCTGTTAGTGCAGGCCGGTTATGGCGTGTACCTGGCAGCCGCTACGGCGACCTGGTTTTGCCTGGTGGCCTGGCTCTTTAGCCAAGAACGCGTGCGCGCCGGCTTTAGCCGTATGGGGCACTGGTTTGATCGGGCGATGGGCGTGGTGTTGATTGGTTTGGGGGTGAAAGTGGCTTTGGCGCGGATGCCATAGGTCACTTCCGTCATCCTCGCGTAGGCGGGGATCCAGAGTGTCTTAGGTGACAGCGCTGGTCTGGGAATCCTGGGTCCCCGCCTGCGCGGGGACGACGGGGTTGAGGCTAATTACAGCGGTTTGATCGGGCGATGGGCGTGGTGTTGATTGGTCTGGGGGTGAAAGTGGCTTTGGCGCGGATGCCATAGCTCACTTCCGTCATCCCCGCCTGCGCGGGGACGACGGGGTTGAGGCGAATTTCAGCGGTTTGATCGGGCGATGGGTTTGGTGTTGATTGGTTTGGGCGTGAAGGTGGCGTTTGCCAAGTTGCCGTGATCGCTGGAGCAAAAGCCCCTCTCCCCCGGCCGCTCTCCCGCAAGCGGGGCGAGGGGAGCAAGTTTGCGCTCGCCGTTATTGTGCGATCAGCTCCCTCTCCCGTTTACGGGAGAGGGCTGGGGTGAGGGGCTTTTGTTTTTCGCTTGCGGCCTAGATCAGCTCAACCGCCACCGCAGTCGCCTCACCCCCACCGATGCACAACGCTGCCACACCGCGTTTGCCGCCGGTGTTTTTCAGGGCATTAATCAAGGTCAGGATAATCCGCGACCCCGTGGACCCCACCGGGTGCCCCTGCGCACAAGCGCCGCCGTAGACGTTGACCTTGGCATGGTCCAACCCATGCTCACGCATGGCCAACATGGTCACCATGGCAAACGCTTCGTTGATTTCAAACAGGTCAACGTCGCCTTTGTTCCAGCCGGTTTTGGCGAACAAATTGGTCATGGCGCCGATGGGCGCGATGGTGAATTCGCTGGGGTCTTGGCTTTGCGTGGCATGGCCGACGATCTTGGCCAGCGGCTTAAGACCACGACGCGCTGCCTCGTCAGCGGTCATCAGTACCAACGCGCTGGCACCGTCAGAGATCGAGCTGGCGTTCGCCGCCGTGATGGTGCCGTCCTTGCGGAAGGCCGGTTTCAGGCCGGGGATTTTGTCCAGGTTGGCGTTGAGCGGTTGCTCGTCGTCCTTAACCAGCACGTCGCCTTTGCGGCTGGTGACGGTCACCGGGACGATTTCCGCCGTCAGCGAGCCATCGGCAATGGCCTTCTGCGCACGCTTCAACGACTCGATGGCGTACGCGTCCATCTCTTCACGGCTGATGCCGTATTTGTCGGCGGTCTCTTGCGCAAACGAGCCCATCAGGCGCCCGGTGCGGGCATCTTCCAGGCCGTCGAGGAACATATGGTCTTTGATTTCGCCGTGGCCCATGCGCAGGCCGCTGCGGGCTTTTTCCAGGATGTAGGGGGCGTTGGACATGCTTTCCATACCGCCGGCGACCATCACCGAGTTGGTGCCGGCCTTGAGCAGGTCGTGGGCGAGCATGACGGCTTTCATACCCGAGCCGCAGAGTTTGTTGATGGTGGTGCAGCCGGTGGCGCTGGGCAGGCCGGCATTCAGCGAGGCTTGGCGAGCGGGGCCTTGTTTCAGGCCGGCGGGCAGTACGCAGCCCATGATCACTTCTTGTACATCGGCGGCCTGAATG
>NZ_JBBNAH010000439.1:0-2385 GCF_037994325.1 Pseudomonas sp. | reverse complement strand
CGTTAACGCTGGTGACCACGTACTCGCCCTTGGTCTCACCGGCGGCGGAGAGGAAGTTGTTTTTGCGCACCGCATCGTTTACGTCCTGGGCGGTGATGCCATAGGCGGCAAGCCTCACCGGGTCCAGCCAGATGCGCATAGCGAACACCTGGTTACCGAGAATCTCCGCTTCGGCCATGCCGGGCAGGGTGGCCAGCTTGGGCTGGATCACGCGGCTCAGGTAGTCGGTGATCTGCGGGTTGCTCAGCTCATCACTGTAGAAACTCACGTACATCAACGCCGAGGCATCGGCTGCCTCTTTGCTTAATACCGGGTCTTCGGCATTTTGCGGCAGCTGGTTTTTCACCTCGTTGGCCTTGGCCAGTAGCTCGGTAAACAGGCGGTCGCTGTCTGAGCCGATGCGCGCGTAAATCGAGATAACCGAGTAGTTCTGCCGGCTGACCGAGGTCATATAGTCGATACCCTCGGCGCTGGCCAAGGCCTGCTGCAAGGGTTGGGTGATATAGCCCTGAATGGTCTCAGCGTTGGCACCGGGGTAGGCGGTGGTCACCTGGATCAGGGCGTTTTCCATCTGCGGGTATTGGCGGATGGTCAGTTTGCTGAAGGCTTGAAAGCCCAGAAGAATAATCAGCAGACTGACCACGGTGGCCAACACCGGGCGACGGATAAAGGGGTCTGTAAAAGCCATGGAGTGCTTCCTTTGCCAGCTACGGTCTAGCGGTTGGGCAACCTAGTTGCTGGACTGACTATTCAGGAGTGCCTGGTCGTCGACGATGGTCACGTGGGCGCCGTTATCCAGTTTGAGCTGGCCGGCAGTCACCACCTGTTCGTCTTTTTTCAGGCCTTTGAGAATCACCACTTGGCCATCGCGGCGCTCGCCGGTTTCCACAAAACGGCGCTCAACCTGTAGGAAAGGCTGACCTTTGTCGTCTTTAACGTCCTGGCCTTGCTCATCTTTCTTCACGCCGACCACGTACACCGAGTTGCCGTACAGGGTGTAGGTGATGGCCGTTTCCGGCACCACCACGCGCACGCTTTGGTTGGGCAGCAGCACTTCCAGATTGGCGAACATACCCGGCAGCAGTTTGCTTTCTGGGTTGCTTAGCAGGGCGCGGATTTGCACGTTGCGGGTGCTGTTATCGACCTTGGGGTTGATGGCATTGATTTCGCCTTCAAAGCTTTCGTTCGGATAGGCCGCCACTACAAACCGCACGCGCTGGCCGAGCTTCAGCAGCGGCACCGATTGTTCGGGCAGGAAGAAGTCGACATACAAGCTGCTGACATCTTGCAGCGTGGCAATGATGGTACCGCTGGAGACGAAGTCGCCGACGTCAACCTGGCGAATACCGATGGTGCCGGCAAACGGCGCAATGATGCGCTTCTTGGCCAATACGGCTTTGAGCTGGGCAACGCGGGTATTGGACTTCTGCAGTTCGGCGGCGAGGCGATCGTATTCGCTTTTTGACAAGGCTTGGCGGGTGACCAGGCTGCGTGCCCGCTCAAACTCAACCTGGGCCAGGCCGCGTTCGGCTTCCGACGTGGCGAGGGTGGCTTGTTCCACTTCGCTATCGAGCTGAACGATGGGTTGGTGCAGCTCGACTTTTTCCCCAGAGCGGAACAGCACATCACGCACGGTGCCGCTCGACTCTACGGTGAGGTCAACGCCTTGCAAGGCTTTCAGGGTGCCGATGGCGGGCAAGCGACTTTGCCATTCGTGCTCGCTGCTCAGCGCAGCGGACACGCTGATGGCTGGCTTGGGTGCGCTGAATTGGGCAATTTGGGTTTGCAGGTGGGTCCACCAACCATAGCCGAGCGCGACTACAACAATGGCCATCACCACGATGGTGATGAGAAAGCGGCGAAGCAACATATTCCGGTTCCTTGGCAGGGAAATTGGGCCTGTGGAATAGGCAAGGCGCGTACCTTAGTCCCAGCGCCGTGGGCAAGTCAAAAGGCGCGGTTTGCAAATGATTGCGGGGGGATTTGTGATGACGAATAAACGAAAAGAGTCCAGCGGTTTTTAGCGGGTGAGCGTGATTTTTAAGGCGGGAACCCAGAGTTGCTCGCACGACTGATGTTCGCCTGCCGCTCTGCGAACCTGGGTCCCCGCCTACGCGGGGACGACGGGTGAAATTATTCGGCTCTCGTCGTTCCCGCGCAGGCGGGAATGCAGAATCGCTAGGGCGAACGCTGTTCGCCTGCCGCTCTGCGAACCTGGGCCCCCGCCTGCGCGGGGGCGACGGGTGAAATCATTCGGCTCTCGTCATTCCCGCGAAGGCGGGAATCCAGAATGGCTAGGGCGAACGCTGTTCGCCGGCTGCTCTGCGAACCTGGGCCCCCGCCTGCGCGGGGGCGACGGTGAAATCATTCGGCTCTCGTCATTGT
>NZ_JBBNAH010000438.1:0-2829 GCF_037994325.1 Pseudomonas sp. | reverse complement strand
CCTTCACGCTGTCGACAGCGAAGCCAGCCTGGCCTGGCGCCAAGGTTGGCTGACCTTTTATCAAATGCCCCTGGCGCAGGTGCTTGATGACGTGCAGCGCTACTCGCCAAACCGCATCGTGCTGCTTAACCCGGCATTGGCTGAGCAACGCATCAGCGGCAGTTTCCCCAGCCAAGACCCGAATAAAGTGCTCGATTCCCTGGCCAGTGTGGTCGGGTTTCAACGCCACACCATGTTCGGCCTGACGCTGTTGCGCTAACCCAGAAAAATAATTTCAGTCAGGGGTGAGGTATCGGCCACTGGCATCCGTGTAGTGCTTGTAGTTGCGAATTGCTCGCAGTAAACCCGTTGTGGGTCACTCACGGATCAGGTGCGTATGAAGTACAAAACGATGGTGAAAAACGCCTGGGGCTTTTCCCTGGCGCTGACGGCAAGCTTGCCGCTGCTAAGCCATGCCGCCGAGGCGCCATCGACGGCTGCTCAGGCGCAATACAACTTCGCCATTACCGCGCAACCATTGCCCCAGGCGTTGAGTGCGTTTAGCCGCGTGACCGGCCTCAGCCTGGTCTACAGCGACGACGCCCCTTACAGTCTGCAAGCGCCTGCGGTGCGTGGCGAGATGAGCGCCGAGCAGGCCTTAAGCCAATTGCTGCAAGGTTCCGGCTACACCTTCCGCCGCGCCGACGAGCGCACCCTGACCCTGCAACGCTTACCCAGCGAAGGCGCGCTGAACCTCGATGCCACCAACATCGACGGCAACACCCACACCGCGCAGGGCTACCAGCCGCCACCGACCAGCAAAATCATGCGCTCCGAAGCGCCGCTGCTGGAAATCCCGCAAGCCATCGCCGTGGTCCCTCAGCAGGTGTTGCAAGACCAACAACCGCGCAACCTTGACGATGCGTTGGTCAACGTCAGCGGCATTACCCAGGCCAACACCCTCGGCAGCACGATGGATGCGGTGATGAAACGCGGCTTTGGCGACAACCGCGACGGCTCGATTCTGCGCGACGGTATGCGCACCATCCAAGGCCGTAACTTCACCGCCAACGTCGAGCGTGTGGAAGTGCTGAAAGGCCCGGCGTCGATGCTTTACGGCATTCTCGACCCAGGCGGCGTGATCAACCTGATCAGCAAAAAACCGCAACTGCAGCAATACAACGCCATCACCGCCCGTGCTTCCACTTATGGCGATGGCAAGAACGGCAGCGGCGGCCAACTTGATACCACCGGCGCCATTGGCGATACCGACCTGGCCTACCGCCTGGTGGCTGATTACGACGACGCCGATTACTGGCGCAACTTCGGCAATAGCCGCGAGAAAACTATCGCCCCGTCGCTGGCCTGGTTGGCTGATGACACCACGGTGAATGTGTCGTGGGAGCACCGCGACTACCTGACGCCGTTTGATCGCGGGACCATTCTTAACCCCGATACGAAAAAGCCCTTGGCGATCCCGCGCGAGCGGCGTTTGGACGAGCCTTACAACAAAACCGAAGGGCGCTCTGACCTGGCGATTGTTGATATCGAGCATCGCCTGAACGATCAGTGGAAAACCCACTTCGCCTACAGCTACAACCGTGATCGGTATGACGACTATCAAGCGCGGGTGACCGGTTTTGTCGGTACGGACCGCACACGCTTGGTCCGTCGCTTGGACGGAACCCGTGGAGCGGTAAGCACCGAGCATTTCGGCACGCTGGATTTGTCCGGCGACTTGGAGTTTGCCGGTATGCGTCATGAGGTGTTAACGGGCGTTGACCACGAGTACCGCAAGATCTTCCGCTCTGACCTCCTGCGCCAAACCACCACCGTGCGTTTCAACACGCAGAATCCGGTGTACGGCCAAGTACCCATTCCAACCACCGTTACTGCGACCGATAGCGACCAGACCGACAAGGTCTACAGCCAGTCAGCCTTTATTCAGGACTCCATCCACCTCGACGACCAGTGGATTCTGGTCGCCGGTGCGCGCTACCAGCTGTATGACCAATTGGCTGGCCGAGGCCGACCGTTTAATAAGAACACCGATATCAATGGCCAGAACTGGTTGCCGCGCGTGGGCGTGGTGTACCAGTGGAACGAGGTATTTTCCTTGTATGGCGGCTATAGCGAGTCGTTTAAACCGAGCTCCACCATTGCGCCACTGAGTGGTGGCGTCAGCCTTAATGGCCTGGAGCCGGAGCAGGGTAAGTCCTGGGAAGTCGGCGCCAAGCTGGATATGCCCGGCCGCATCACGGGTACCTTGGCGCTGTTCAATATCGACAAGGAAAACGTGCAGGTTACAGAAACGCTCAACGCCGGAACGCCTCAGGCTGAGCTGGTTTCCCGTGCCGCGGGCGCCGTGACCTCGCGAGGGATTGAGCTGGATATCACCGGCCAGGTCACCGACCAGATCAGCCTGATCGGCACCTACGCCTACCTCGATGCCTGGGTCACTAAAGATCCCGCGCTCAAGGGTAACGACCTGGTCAACGTCGCGCGCAACACCGGTTCGTTATTTGGCGTATACGACTTCGGCCAAGTGCTGGGCGGCGACCGCCTGCGCATCGGCACCGGCGCCCGCTATGTAGGCGAGCGCGCTGGCGATGCGGAAAACACCTTCACCTTGCCGGCCTATACCGTGGCCGACGCCTTCGCCAGCTACGACACCCAACTCGGCGGCAAGAAGGTGAAGCTGCAATTCAACGTCAAGAACATGTTCGACAAGACCTACTACTCCTCGTCAACCAACCCGTTTTTGATCTCGATTGGCGATGCGCGGCTGTTTGAGGTTTCCAGTACGTTGGAGTTCTGATGCGTCGTAGGGTGTGCTGCGCGCACCAAGAG
>NZ_JBBNAH010000437.1:0-13156 GCF_037994325.1 Pseudomonas sp. | reverse complement strand
TCTTGCCTTCGGCCTTGAGGGCGGCGAGGGTCTGATACACCTCATGCGCTTGCAAGACGTTGAGGTCGTTGCCATCGGAATGCACCAGCACTACATCAATCTGCTCGGTCTCCAGGCGCTTAAGGCTGCGCTCCACGGAAAACCGCGTATGAGCGGCTGAAAAGTCATGGTGCGACAGGCCATTGGCAAACTCTTCGCCGACCTTACTGACGATTACCCAGGCATCGCGCTGGCCGCGCAGTAATGGGCCCAGGCGCTCTTCACTGCGGCCGTAGGCGGGCGCGGTGTCGATCAGGTTGATGCCCAGGTCGCGGGCCAGGTCGAGCAGCAAGCGCGCTTCATGATCGTCCGGAATCTGAAAGCCGTTGGGGTATTTCACCCCTTGGTCACGGCCCAGTTTGACCGTACCCAGGCCCAGCGGCGAAACCATGATGCCGGTGCTGCCCAGCGGGCGATGCAGGTCGTGCAGGGTTTTCTGGCTCATGGCAGCAGGGTGTCCCAGGCGGTGGCGGCAATGGCCGGGCGTGGCAACTCTGGCAGAGCGGGGTAGTGGCCGGGCTGAATAGCATCGCGCTTTAAGGCTGCCAGTACGCGGTCGGCGAAATCCGGGGCAAGGGCCAGTTTGGTCGGCCAACCCACCAACAGGCGTTTGTGCTCGGCGAGAAAGGCGTTGTCTGGGCGCACCAGGCCGCTTTGTGCAGGTTCGGCACGGTCGATGCGCAAGGTGGCCCAATGCGCTTGGCTGAAATCCACCCAGGGCAGCAGGTTGCTCATTTCTTTCTGCGCGGCGGCGATTTGCGCTTGGCCGTCACGGGCGACGCCCTCGGCTTCGGCCAGGTCGCCGCCCAGGTACCACAGCCATTGGCCATCGGCAGTCGGGTGGCTGGTGACAGTGACCCGTGGTTTTGGGCCGCCGCCCAGGCAGTGGGCGTATAGAGGCTTAAGCGTTGGGCCTTTGACCATCACCATATGCAGCGGGCGGCGTTGCATCAGCGGTTGGCTTTGGCCAAGGGCGGTGAGCAGCGCGGCGTTACCAGCACCGGCGCTCAGCACTACCCGCTGGGCGCGGATTTCGCGGCCATCAACCGTCAGGCCGGCCAGCTCGCCATTGTCGAGCAGCGGCTCGATGGTTGTGCCGCTAAGTAGGCTGTCGCCTGCGAGTTCAGCCAGGCGCGCGATCAGGCTGGGTACGTCGAGCACCAGCTCGTTAAGGCGGTAAACCTTGCCTTTGAATTTCGGGTCTTGCAGCGCCGGCGGCAGGTCGCTGCCTTTGACTTGGTCGACGCGGGTACGCACGGCCTTGCTGGCGAAAAAGCTGGTGAGGTTGCCGGCCAGTGTGCCAGGCGACCACAGGTAATGGGCTTGGGACAGCACGCGGGCGCCGCGTAAATCCAACTCGCCGCTGCCATCTAGCGCCTGGCGCCAGCGCCGCGGCATATCGGCGATGGCTTCCGACGCGCCGGTGAGGGCGCCATGCAGCGCGTATTTAGCACCGCCGTGGATAATGCCTTGGGACTTCACACTTTGCCCGCCACCTAACGTGGCGCTTTCCACCAGCAAGGTGGAAAAGCCCTGCTGGCGCAAGCGCGCATTCAGCCACAGGCCGGCGATACCGCCGCCGACAATCACAACGTCAGTGCAAAGCGCTTGGGACATGGGGCCGCGTGCCTCGGTGAAAAATAAGGCGGGCAGTATAACCCTCACATGCGCTGCGAACTGCTCTTCGTAAGGTGTGCTGTGCGCACCAATGCGAGGTCTCCCGGCAGATCGCTAGGGGCGCGCAGCACACCCTACTGTTAATGCCCGGTTGTACTGGAGAACAGCTGAATCACCACCACACCCGCGACAATCATCGCCATGCCCAGCATCGCTGGCAGATCGAGCTTTTGGTCGTAGATAAAGGTCGCCGCAATACTCACCAACACAATCCCCAGGCCCGCCCACACCGCATAGGCCACGCCGACAGGAATGCTGCGCACCACCAAGGTCAGCATCCAGAAGGAAATGGCGTAGCCGACAATCACCAGCACCAGCGGCAAGGGTTTGTTAAAGCCGTCGATGGCTTTCATCGAGGTGGTAGCAATGACTTCAGAGGCGATGGCAATGCCCAAGAACAGGTAACCGGACATAAGAGGTGCTCCTACTTAAAAAACGCGTGTGCTGATAGGTTGGCGATTCTAAGCGCTGCTGCGATGGGATAAAGTCATTACCCATCTGAATAAAAGATAGGTTGCTGCGATGCAATGGAACCTTGAACAGCTCCGCCTCTTTGTCAGCGTGGCCGAAAGCCAGTCGTTTTCGGCTGTGGCGCGGCGCTTGAACCGGGCGCAATCGGCGGTGAGCAATGCCATTGCCCTGCTTGAGGCCGATTTGGGCATGTTGCTGTTTGATCGCAGCAGCGGCCGCCAGCCCCGGCTAACCGAGGCCGGCTCGGTGTTGTTGGAGGACGCCCGGGAAATTCTGCGCCAATGCGAGCGTCTGGAAGGCCGGGCCATGGGCTTGGTACGGGGCGAAGAGGCCTGTTTGCGTTTGGCTCAGGATGAGGCCATGCCGTTTCAGCCGGTGCTTGATAGCCTCGAATCGCTGTCCCGGCAATTTCCGCGTCTGGAGGTACAGCTGGCCAGCGGCGCCCAGGGCGATGTGGCGCGCAAGCTGGTGGAGCGCCGCGCCGATCTGGGCTTGCTGTTTCACCACGAAGATATGCCTCGCGCATTGGAACGCCAGCGCTTGGGCACCATTGAGATGGTCACCGTGTGCGGCGCCGGGCATGCCTTGGCCGGCGCCCAGTATGTCGACCGCCATACGCTTGCCCAGCACCGCCAACTGCTTATGGCACCGCAAGAGCGGCATTACCCCGGCGGCGAACCGATAAGCCCGGCGGTGTGGCGTGCCGACAGCTTTTATGTGATGGCCGAACTGGTGATGCGTAACCTCGGCTGGGCTTGGTTGCCACGGCATGTGGCGCAGTACCCCACCTACCTCAACCAACTGCTGGAGTTGCGCAGCGACTGGGCGCCGCCGCCCTTGGTGGTGGAGTTAGTATGCCGCCGCGACGAAGCCCTGGGCCCGGCGGCCATGTGGTTGGCCGAGAGTTTTGCCAAGCACCTGCAGGCAATTGGTTAAGCCAGAGCTTCAACAACAAGACGAACCCAGTAAACTGCGGCCCATGAATCGAACCCTCTATACCCTGCTGTTTCACCTCGGCCTGCCGCTGATTGCGCTGCGCCTGTTTTTACGTGCACGTAAAGCGCCGGCCTATGGTCAACGCATCGGCGAGCGCTTTGCCTTTAGCTTGCCGCCGTTGCAGCCAGGCGGCATTTGGGTGCATGCCGTATCGGTGGGTGAGAGCATTGCCGCCGCGCCGATGATTCGCGCATTGCGGGCACGTTATCCACAGCTGCCGATCACCGTTACCTGCATGACCCCAACCGGTTCTGAGCGCATTCAGGCGCTGTTTGCCGGCGACGCGCTGATTCAGCACTGCTATTTGCCTTACGACCTGCCGTGGGCCGCCGCGCGTTTTCTCAACCGCGTGCAGCCAGAGCTGGCGGTGATTATGGAGACCGAGTTGTGGCCAAACCATATCCACCAATGTGCGCGGCGCGGCATTCCGGTGGCGTTGGCTAATGGACGTTTGTCCGCGCGTTCGGCCCGTGGTTATGGTCGTTTCGCCAAGCTGACGGCGCCGATGTTGGCGGAAATGAGTTTGCTGGCGGTGCAGACCGAGGCTGAGGCCGAGCGCTTCCGTAGCCTTGGCGCGCGGCCTGACTGTGTGAAGGTCACCGGCTCGATCAAATTTGACCTGACTATCGACCCCGAACTTTTGCAGCGCGCAGCGACCTTGCGTAGTGACTGGCATGCCGCCGCGCGGCCGGTGTGGATTGCTGCCAGCACCCATGCAGGCGAAGACGACATTATCCTGGCGGCCCATCAGCAGTTGTTGGCCCGTCATCCGGATGCCCTGTTGATCCTGGTGCCGCGCCATCCGGAGCGGTTTAACAGCGTGTTTGAGCTGTGCAGCAAGGCCGGGCTGAACACTGTGCGCCGCTCCACGGCGGCGCCAGTCAGCGCTGCCACGCACGTGCTGTTGGGCGACACCATGGGCGAGCTGCTGTTTCTCTATGCCTTGGCCGATGTCGCCTTGGTCGGCGGCAGTCTGGTGGCCAATGGTGGGCACAACCTGCTTGAGCCCGCCGCGCTGGGCAAACCGGTGCTAAGCGGGCCGCACCTGTTTAACTTCCTCGATATTGCTGCGCAGCTACGTGAGGCCGGGGCATTACGGGAAGTGGCCGATGTTGAGCAGTTGGCGGGCGCAGTGAGTGAGCTTTGGCAGCAGCCACAACACGCCGAGCAGATGCGCGCGGCCGGGTTGGCCGTTATGCAACGTAACCAAGGCGCGTTGCAGCGTTTGCTGCAAGGCTTGGCGCAGTTTCTGCCGTAGGTTGTGGCGAATCCGCTGCTATAAAAAACCGCTCAATCGAGCGGTTTTTCATAGCAGGTTAGAAGCGGAACACTTCCGTTTGTTGGCGCACGGGTGCCGCTTTGGGGATTTGCGGCGGTTCTGGGGTTTTCGCCGGTGTCGGAGCTGCCGCTGGTTTACGGCTCTCTTCGGCAATCGGCTGTTCCGATAACGGCTTGATCGCCACCGCCAACTGCTCAGCCAAGCGCTGCAAAATCACGCTCTGGGCGCGAATCTGATCGGCCGAACCCCCTTGATGGGGTTCCTCGATATGAATCAGACGGCTATCACGCAGCTGCCCGCGGCGGTCGAGTAAGCGCCATTGGGCATCAAGCACGGCCGGTTGCAGTGGGCCGGAGTCCATCCGGCTGATGGTCAGTTGCACCTGCACATCCGGGATAAAACCGGCGGCGCCAGGGGCCATGACCAGGCGTTGGGTGTCCAGGCGCGAGGCCAGTTGGCGCAGCAGCACCTGGTCGATATCGGCGCCCAGGGTGCCAGCCCAACGGGCTTGGGTGGCAGGGGTCAGGCTGCCGTCTTGCTGGCGCTGGAGCAGGGTTTGTTGTTGCAGGTAGTCGGCGATGGACACCGGCCCCAGCAGTACCGCCACACCTTTATTGGCGACCGGCATTTTCGGGTTACCGCTGTCCAGTTGGTACAGGGTCACCGGGGGCTGCGCGACGCAACCAACCATGCTGAGCAGGCTGGTCAAGAGCAGCAGCGAGGGAATTCGCAACGAAATCATTTAGTCATCCAGGCAGCGGCGCGTGGCCGCTTGTAGTCCAAACACTGGGTCGAGGCTGGCTATCATCCTTTAAAGTGCCTACCGACTCCAGCCTTGCAGAGGTTACGGCGTACTTTGAAAGCGCTTTTTAGAGCGCTCAAAGCCCGCCGATTGGCCCGAACTGGTAGCGAACAGCGCGTATCAAGCGGTAATACGCGCTGTGCGTGCAGCCTTAGCCCTCTACCAGCAGACCATCCACACGCTGGAAGCCGCGTGGCAGTTTGTTGCCGCGCCGGCCACGTTCGCCTTTGTAGTGTTCCAAGTCATCGGCTTTCAGCGACAGGGTGCGTTTACCCGCTTGCAGCACCAGGGTCGCGCCGGCAGGCAACACCGCCAGACCGGTGACGAACTCTTCGCGGCTGGCCACCCGATCACCCGGCACGCCGATAATCTTATTGCCCTTACCTTTGCCCAGTTGCGGCAAGTCGCTGACCTTGAACAACAGCAGGCGACCTTCAGTGGTCACCGCCGCCAGCCAGTCTTCTTCACGGTTGGCCACAGGCTGCGGCAGCAGCACTTTGGCACCCGCAGGCAGGCTGAGCAGGGCTTTACCGGCTTTGTTCTTGGCTTGCAGGTCTTCACCTTTCACCACAAAGCCGTAGCCAGCGTCGGAGGCGATTACAAACAGCGCATCGTCGTCCGGCAGCAGCACGCACTCAAAGTTGGCGCCCGGCGGTGGCGTCAGGCGCCCGGTCAGCGGTTCGCCCTGACCACGGGCCGACGGCAGCGAGTGCGCCGCCAGCGAGTAGCTGCGCCCGGTGGAGTCGATAAACACCGCGTATTGGTTCGAACGGCCCGGCGCTGAGGCTTTGAATTCGTCGCCGGCTTTGTAGGAGAGCCCGGTGGCGTCGATATCGTGGCCCTTGGCGCAGCGCACCCAGCCTTTTTCCGAGACCACCACCGTGACCGGTTCGGTGGGCATCAGCTCGGTTTCCGACAGCGCTTTGGCTTCGGCGCGCGCCACGATCGGCGAGCGGCGGTCGTCGCCATAGGTTTCGGCATCGGCAATCAGCTCGCTGCGTACCAGTTTACGCAGTTTGCTTTCGCTGCCCAGCAGGGCTTGCAGCTTGGCTTGTTCCTTGGCGAGCTCTTCTTGCTCACCGCGGATTTTCATCTCTTCCAGGCGCGCCAATTGACGCAGACGGGTGTCGAGAATGTAGTCAGCCTGAATGTCGGTTAGGGCAAAACGCTCCATCAATACCGACTTCGGATGCTCCTCGGTGCGGATGATATGGATCACTTCATCCAGGTTGAGGAAGGCAATCAGCAAACCGTCCAACAGGTGCAGGCGACGCTCGACTTTATCCAGCCGGAATTGCAGGCGACGACGCACGGTACCGATGCGGAACACCAGCCATTCGCTGAGCAACTCGCGCAGGTTTTTCACCTGCGGTTTGCCGTCCAGGCCAATGATGTTGATGTTGACCCGGTAGCTGGACTCCAGCTCGGTGGTGGCGAACAAATGCGCCATCAGCTCGTCGGCATCCACGCGGTTGGAGCGCGGAATAATCACGATACGGCAGGGGTGCTCGTGGTCCGACTCATCACGCAGGTCAGCGACCATCGGCAGTTTTTTCGCCTGCATTTGCCCGGCGATCTGCTCCAGCACTTTGGCGCCGGACACTTGGTGCGGCAGGGCGGTGACGACGATATCGCCATCTTCCACGCGGTACACCGCGCGCATGCGCACCGAGCCTTTGCCTGTTTCGTAGATTTTCAGCAGGTCGCTGCGCGGGGTGATGACTTCGGCTTCGGTCGGATAATCCGGGCCGAGCACGTGTTCGCACAGTTGCTCGACGGTGGCGTTCGGCTCATCGAGCAAACGCACGCAAGCGGTGGCTACTTCCCGCAGGTTATGCGGCGGTACGTCGGTGGCCATGCCCACGGCGATACCGGTGGTGCCGTTGAGCAGCAGGTTGGGCAGGCGCGCCGGCAGCACAGCGGGCTCATCCAGGGTGCCGTCGAAGTTCGGTACCCAGTCGGCGGTGCCTTGGCCCAGCTCGGTCAGCAGCACTTCCGAGTAACGCGACAGGCGCGCCTCGGTGTAACGCATGGCGGCGAAAGATTTCGGATCGTCCGGCGCACCCCAGTTGCCCTGGCCATCGACCAAGGTGTAGCGGTAGCTAAAGGGCTGGGCCATCAGCACCATGGCTTCGTAGCAGGCCGAGTCGCCGTGGGGGTGGAACTTACCGAGCACGTCACCGACGGTACGCGCCGATTTTTTGTGCTTGGAGTCCGCGTCCAGGCCCAGTTCGCTCATGGCGTAAACGATGCGTCGTTGCACCGGCTTCAGGCCGTCGCCGATATGCGGCAAGGCACGGTCCATGATCACGTACATGGAATAGTTGAGGTAGGCCTGCTCGGTGAAGTCGGCCAGGGAGCGTCGCTCCACGCCGTCCAGGCTCAGGTCTAGAGAGTCGCTCATGCGTGCCTCATTGCGTAGTTTTTCATGGCGTAATCGTCTGGCGCAGCACCAAGGTGCCGTCGCGCTGGGTGAATTCCAGTTGTTTGAGTGCGCTCATGCCGAGCAGCACTTCCTCGCCATGCATACCGGGCACCACCAGGGCGCGCACGTTATGCAAGACGATTTCGCCCACTTGCAGGCTGTCGATCTGGGTACGGTAGCCGGTGCTCATGCCATTGGCGGTGCTCAGGGTGACCGGCGCACCGCTTTTCAGCTTGAGGCTGTCGGCCAGCTCGGCCGGTACCGCCACATCGGTGGCGCCGGTGTCGAGCATAAACAGCACGCTGGTGCCGTTGATGGCCCCGGTGGACATAAAGTGGCCCTGGCCATTCCCGGCCAACCGTACCTCAATAAAACCGTCGCCATGGGAGGAGGTCGGCACTTGATTGGGGTTGTGCTTTTTCTCTTCCCATTGGCCAAAAAAATGCGTGGCCAACAGCAGGCCGGCGCCCCAGAAGAGCACCCACATCACGCGCCCGGCGCGGCGGCCGGCGCTTTGCTCGCTCACGGCTTGGCGCTCCAGCCGGCAGCCGGTGCGGCGAAGCGCCAAACGATCGGGCGGTCTTCGCCATCGCCACGGGCCTTATTGCCGTTGTCGACGCCGATCCACGCGCCTTTCTCGTCGATGGTCAGTGCCTCGGCCATGCCCCAAGGCTCGTTGTATTTGCGCGCATCGGTCAGTGCTTCGGCGGCAAATGACCAGCACTGTTCGGCCTCACCGGTGTCGGCGGCGCGGCGGCAAATGCGGTGGCTCAGACGCTCCAAGGTGTAGAGATGGTTCTTGTACAAGGCTATGTCGGAGAAGTCTTTGGGCATGGGTTTGCTGCCCATCTGCGGCGGCGGCAGTTCATCGCCGCCTTCGCTCATCAGCACGCAGCCGCCGGCGCATTTCCAACTGCCATTGGTTTTGTGCAACACCAACAGGCCTCGGCGCTCACGCTCGGCCGCCAGCCACAGGCGCTCGGCCTTGGCATCAATGGCCAGGCCTTCAAACAGCGCATTGAAGTTCAGCAACATGCCGCGGGCGCGGGCCTGGCGCACCAAACTGGGCGGCAGGTTCAGCCATTCACCCGTGCCGGCGGGCGGAATCATCAGCACCGCAGACGCAGCCTCGCTGACCAAGTAACGATTGCCCTTGGCGTCGCAACTGATGCCTTCGAAATCCAGTGAGCCGCCGCGCACCAGGCTGGAAAACCAATTGCGCACGCGCACGCCCCACGGTAGCGGGCTGTCGGGCGGTGGCGGGGCCTGAAACACTTCCACGTCGGCGTTGAGCAGTGCGCCATTGGCAGTGAGTCGGTAGAGGCGGTCATCGTCGCGGTCAGACACGGTAAACAGCGCATCGCCACACCAGGCCAGGCCGGAGAGGTTGCCCGTCGGCATCCCTTCCACCGCCTGTTCGCTCAGCAGTTTCAGCTCTTCAAACGGCGGTTGTGGCGCCGGCGCCAGTTCTTCCACGGCGCTGTCCATGGCAATCACCGGCTGCGGTTTGCTCGGCGTGGCAGCCGCCGCCCCGGCAGACGTCAGGGCTAAAACGGGCGCAGCTATCAGCAGCAGAGCTGCGAACAGCTGGCGCATCAGGTCAAGACCTCAGCCAGGTCGCCTTTGGACTCCAGCCAGGTTTTGCGGTCGCCTGCGCGTTTTTTCGCCAGCAGCATATCCATCAGCTCCTGGGTCATGTCGAAGTCTTCCAGGGTCAACTGCACCAGGCGGCGGGTGTTGGGGTCCATGGTGGTTTCGCGCAGTTGCGGCGGGTTCATTTCACCCAGGCCTTTAAAGCGCGTGACCTGTGGCTTGCCGCGTTTCTTCTCGGCAACCAAACGGTCGAGAATGCCATCGCGCTCGCCTTCATCCAAGGCGTAGAAAATTTCTTTGCCCAAGTCGATGCGGTACAGCGGCGGCATGGCGACGTAGACGTGGCCGGCATCCACCAGCGGGCGGAAATGGCGCACGAACAGGGCGCACAGCAGGGTGGCGATGTGCAGACCGTCGGAGTCGGCGTCGGCGAGGATGCAGATTTTGCCGTAGCGCAATTGGCTAAGGTCGGCAGCGCCTGGGTCAACGCCAATAGCTACGGCGATGTTGTGCACTTCCTGGCTGGCCAGCACTTCGCCGCCGTCAACTTCCCAGGTATTCAAGATCTTGCCGCGCAGGGGCAGGATGGCCTGGAATTCTTTGTCGCGGGCTTGCTTGGCGGAACCGCCAGCGGAGTCACCTTCCACCAGAAACAGCTCGGAGCGCATCGGGTCTTGCCCGGCGCAGTCGGCCAACTTGCCGGGCAAGGCCGGGCCTTGGGTGATGCGTTTGCGTTCGACTTTCTTACCGGCTTTCAGGCGGCGGCCGGCGTTGCTGATGGCCAGTTCGGCCAGTTGCAAGCCGAGTTCCGGGTGTTGGTTCAGCCACAGACTAAAGGCGTCTTTTACTACGCCGGAAACAAAGGCCGACGCCTCGCGGGACGACAGACGCTCTTTGGTCTGCCCGGAGAACTGCGGCTCCTGCATTTTCATCGACAGCACAAAGGCGATGCGCTCCCACACGTCTTCCGGCGCCAGCTTGACGCCGCGCGGCAGCAGGCTGCGGAATTCGCAGAACTCGCGCATGGCATCCAGCAGGCCCTGACGCAGGCCGTTCACATGGGTGCCGCCTTGCGCGGTGGGGATCAGATTGACGTAGCTTTCCTGCACGCTTTCGCCGCCTTCGGGCAGCCACAGCAAGGCCCAGTCCACAGCTTCTTTATTACCGGCCAGGCTGCCGCAGAACGGCTCGTTGGGCAGACGCTCAACCTCGGCGACCGAGTCGGCCAGGTAGGAGCGCAGGCCGTCTTCGTAGTACCACTCGATTTTTTCGCCGCTGGCTTTGTCTTCAAAACTGACGGAAAGGCCTGGGCACAGAACCGCCTTGGCTTTGAGTACGTGCTTGAGGCGGCTGACAGAGAATTTGTGCGAGTCGAAATACTTGGCGTCTGGCCAGAAGTGCACGCTGGTGCCGGTGTTGCGCTTGCCGACCGTGCCAATCACTTCCAGGTCGCTGGCTTTGTAGCCGTCGGCGAAGGTCATGCGGTATTCGTTGCCGTCGCGTTTAACCCGCACTTCCACACTGGTGGACAGGGCGTTAACCACGGAAATACCCACACCGTGCAGGCCGCCGGAGAACTGGTAGTTCTTGTTGGAGAACTTACCGCCGGCGTGCAGCTTGGTCAGGATCAGCTCAACGCCGGGCACTCCTTCTTCGGGGTGGATATCCACCGGCATACCGCGGCCGTCGTCGCACACTTCCAGGGAGTTGTCTTCATGCAGAATCACCTGCACCGCTTTGGCGTGGCCAGCCAGGGCTTCGTCGACGCTGTTGTCGATGACTTCCTGGGCCAGGTGGTTTGGACGGCTGGTGTCGGTGTACATACCCGGGCGCTTGCGCACCGGATCGAGGCCGGAGAGGACTTCGATGGCGTCTGCGTTGTAAGAGCTAGAACCTTGCTGGGCCATGGGGTCTCGTCTGTCAGTCGTTAAAGGGTGGAAAAATCGAAATCGCGCCACTCGCTGGAGGCAAACCCGGCAAAGGCCAACAGCGCCGGCAAACGCTCGGCAAACCCCTGAAAACCATGGTCGCCGCCGGCCTGGATACGCAGCGCGCAGCCGCGGTAGAAGCTCTGCGCATGGCGATAATCAAGGGTTTCATCGGCGGTCTGCAACCACACCTGAAAACGCGCGGGGTCGGCTGGGGCCGGCACTTCCAACTCGCTCAAGGCGGCGACGTGATCCAAGGTCAGTTCCCAGGTTTCGCCGGTGTAATGGTTTTGCTGCGTGCCCAAGTGGCCGGCAAATAACCGATGCGGATTGACCGCCGGGTTGATCACCAGCGCCTGCAAACCATGGCGTTCGGCCAAGTGGGTCGCATAGTAGCCGCCAAGGGAGCTGCCGACCAGCACTGGGCGGCCGAGCTCGGCGATGGCTTCTTCCAACTGGGCAATGGCCTGGCGCGGGTGGTGATGCAGGGCCGGCACACGCAGTTGCGCGCTCCAGCCCAGTTGCTGAAACACATTGCTCAGCTGGCTGGCTTTCTGCGACAGCGGCGAGCTGTTAAGGCCGTGGATATAAAGAAGGGTGGGCAGCACGCGGGCGACTCCATAAACCGTAGCGGCGCACTTTATCAAAGATGATGGAGGCGGATGTCTGGTTAATAACCCTTGATGGTGTAATCGACCACAAAGTGAATACCAGTCACCCGCGATACCCCGGTCTCCAGGCGCCCATCATCGTGCAGACGCAGCCAGCGATAGCCGGGCGCAGTATCGTCGACCTGAAATTCTTCGCTGCCCGGCGCAAATTGCACGCAGGTGGAGGGCGAGGCGAGCAGGCGCACGCCGTTGCGCATCTGGTCGAATTCCTGGTGGATATGCCCCCAAAGCACCGCGCGCACTTGCGGGAAACGATCCAACACGGCGAACAGTTCATCCGGGTTGCGCAGGCCGATGGGCTCCATCCAGCGGCAACCAATGGACACCGGGTGATGGTGGAAACACACCAGGTGGTGGCGGTCCGGCGCTTCGCTAAGGGCGTTTACCAGCAGGTTGAGCTGCGCTTCTTCGAGGTAACCGGGAACGGCGCCGGGAATTGAAGAGTCGAGCACGGTGATGCGCCAATTGCCCAAGTCCACCACTGGCTCCAACAGGTCGCTGCCGACGCAGGCTTGCTGCATGGGAGGCAGTTCATCGTGGTTACCGGGAAACCAGCGAGCGGCGCCGGGCAGCGCAGCGGTCATGTCGCGAAAGCGATTGTAGGATTCAACCGTGCCATCTTGGGAAAGGTCGCCAGTGGCGAGCATCAAGTCGATGTGCGGCTGTTCCAGCTGTACCCGTTCAATGACCTTTTCCAGGCTATCGCGGGTATCCATGCCCAACAGCTTGCCGTCCGCTTCTGCAAATAGGTGGCTATCGGACAACTGCACCAGCAGCACCGACGAATCAGCAGAGGGAATGGACGAGCTCGGCACTGCCGTCTCCTTGGGCGGTTTGTGAGAATTATGGTTGTTTAGCGCGGCGCGGGTAAAGCTGAGATGTGGACGTAGGTCACACTTAGAGCGCTGATCAGAGCTGTTCCTACCTGACTGGCTCCAGTTCATGGCCACATGCCAGACAATGACTGAGCCATTCACCAAGGAAAAGGTTCAACTGGGTTTTCTCGTCCGGCTGGTGCATGGCGGCGTTGGGGTAGGGGTAAATGCTGCGAAAACGCCGGGCGTTTTCCGCGCTCACCACTTCGGCCATGCGTGCATCGTGGTACACCCGCACTTCCAGTTGCGGCACCGGTAGCCAGGGCAGGCTGTGTTCTTGGCGCACTTTCAGGGTGGTGGTGTAGGGGCACGCTTCGAGCACATCCAGCGCCAGTACGCCGAGCAAACGCTCGCCCTGACTCAACGCCACGCGCCGCGAACCGCGCTCATCGCGCATGGC
>NZ_JBBNAH010000436.1:0-9992 GCF_037994325.1 Pseudomonas sp. | reverse complement strand
AGAAGTAAGCCGGTGCGCTATTTAGCCGGGCGAAGCTGGCTAGGGCCAGGTCGTAATCGGCGGCTTGGTAGGCGGCAATACCTTGCCAGTACGGGTCATGGAAACGCGCGGCGGCTTCGGGCAATTGCCCATGCTCGAATGCCCAGCGGCCTTGTTGGTCGGGAGTAAAAAACGCATCCATGATCACCCCAGCCTCCGCCGGTGGCGGCGTTATCCACAGGCCGAGCAGCAGGGCGGCGGCCCAGTTAATGCTCCAGCCGCGGCGCACAGCTAACAACGCCAGCAGCGCCAGCGGCCAAGTCAGCCAATAACCGGCGTCCTTCCAGTGCACCTGGCGCCCGGCATCGGTGGCGTCTTGAAAGTGTTTTTGTGCATGCAGTTCCACCCAGTCGAGGTCATCGTCATTCAGGGTCAGGCTGCCCAGCGGCGCGTCGGCGGCGCTGGCGAGTTGTTTGAGCGCGGTTTGGTCGAAGCTACCGAGCACCGGGCGGCCAGTGCTGTCGGTGACAGCTTGGCCATTGCCATCGCGAACTATGCCGCCATTGGCACTGCCCACGGCCAATACCAGTACCTGTAGATCAGTGCCTTTCACGTGCTGGGGCAGGTCGGCAAACTGCTGGCTATCGGCACCATCGGTGACCAGCAACAGGGTGCCGGGCTCGGCGTGGCCGCTGGCAGTCAGCAGGCGTTTACCTTGCTCGATAGCGCCGATGGCGTCTTTGCCCGCGCGCTCGATCAGGCCTGTGGATAAGGCTTGGAGAAAGCCGTCCAGCAGCGCCGGGTCGTCGGTGGGCGGCAGCACCAAATGGGCGCTGCCGGCATAGGCGATTAAGCCGGTACGTGCGCCGGCGCGGCGCTGGATCAGGTCGTGCAGTTTGTGTTTGGCGGCTTGCAAGCGGGTGGGCGAGACGTCGCTGGCGTCCATGGAGGGCGATAGGTCGAGGGCAATAATCAGCGGTGCGCGGTTGTCCAGAAACGCGGGGCGGTCTTGCTGCCAGGTCGGCCCGGCAGCGGCCAAGCCACCCAGAATTAACACCGCGCCGGTGAGATGCACCGGGCGTATACGGTGCGGGTGCGTCGGCGTGATCAACAGGTGGCGCAGCAGGTGCGGAGCGATGCTCGCACCGAGGCGTCGCGCCACGTCCTGGCGGCGGCGCCAGAGCAGCACCAGGGCAACGCCCGCGACCATTAGCAGCAGCCAAGCCGGACGTAGAAAATGGAAGGCAGAGAGGTCGATTTCCATCAGCCCTCCTGCGCTTTTTGCGTGGCTGCAGCGACGTGGGCAACCGCCAGCGCCAGCAGGTGATAAGCCAATAGCAGCGCCAACGCTGCCCCCAGCGGCAGCCAGAACACATCACGCTTGGGCTGGTGGCTGAGTGTGTTCACCTGGTGCGGGGTGATGCTGTCCAGGGTGGCGTAGACCTGCTCCAGGGCCGCGCGGTCGTCGGCGCGAAACGACCGCCCGCCAGTTGTGCTGGCGATCTGTTGCAGGGCATTGAGGTCGACCTTGGCCTCGCCGTCGGCAGTCGGGTCACCAATGCCGATGGTGTGAATCACAATGCCCTTGGCCGCTGCCAGCTGCGCGGCGTGGTCGGGGGGAATGGCGCTGCTGGTGTCGTTGCCGTCGGTGAGCAGAATCAGCACTTTGTCCTGCTCTGGGGCGTTGCTCAGGAGCTTGATGGTCAGGCCGATGGCATCGCCAATCGCCGTGTTCGGCCCGGCCATGCCGATGCCCACTTCCTCCAGCAACAGGCGCAGGCTGCTGTGGTCGAGGGTCAGCGGCGCCTGAGCAAAGGCACCGGTGCCAAACACGATCAGGCCCAGGCGGTCGTCTTGGCGTTTGTCGATAAAGCCGCGCACCACGTCTTTTACCGCGCTGAGGCGATCAGTGGGTTGGCCGGCGGCGTTGGTGAGGTCAGTGGTTTGCATGGATTGCGAGATATCCACCGCCAGCATGAGGTCGCGCGTTGGCGCGCTGTGGGTCAGTGGCGGCTCGACCAACACCGGTCGCGCCACGGCCAGCACCAGCAGTGCCCACACCACGCTATTGAGCAGCAACTGCCAGCGGCTGCCTTGCACATTCGCGGCGCTGGGCACCTGGCCAATGGCCCGGCTCATGGCGGCGAAAAACGGCACGCGCAGGGCGCTGCGTCCTTCCTGGTACGGTGCCAGCACGCGGTAACCCAGCCAAGGCAGCGGCAGCACCAGCAACAACCAGGGGTAATCAAGCTGCCACATCGTGTGTCTCCACCCAGCGCCGTGCCCGGCTAAACAGTGCGCGGCCTAGTTCGTCGGGCATCGCTTGCAGGTGGCCGGCAGGGGCATAGGCCAACTGCGCCAGCTGGCGGCTAAAGTCCGAGGGCAGGGGCTCGCGGCTACGGTCTTGGAGAAAGGTTTGCCAGTGTTCGCCGCTCAAGCTGGCAGCCGAGGCGTCGCCGGGGATCGACAGTGCCACCCGTTTAAGCAGCGCGGGCAGTTCCCGCAGGGCTGCCAAGCGCTGTTCACCCGTGCTGAAAGCGCGCTCCAATTCGGCCATCCGCAGCAGCGCCTCACGCCGATACCGGTTACGGCGCCAGTGCCAATAACGCCAGGCACTGAACGCGGTGAGGGCGATCAGCAGCGCGGCCAATAACACCAGCCAACCCCAGGTTTGCGGCATATAGCTAACCGGCGCCGGCAGGGCAATTTCCTTGAGTTGGCTGATATCCGGCGCCGTGCTCATCGCCCACCTCGCCCCAGTTCGCGGCGCAGCTGTGGCAGGCTTTCTTCGCCGCTGCTGAACAGCATCAACGGCACCTGGCTGCGGCGCAGCAGGGTGGCTACGTCGTGCAAGCGCCCGGTTAAAAAGTCGCTCAAGGGCTTACGCACCTGCTGGCGCCCGACCGCCACGTCTACTTGCAACTGGCCCTGGGTGACCCTTACCCGGCCGCTATCCGGCAGCTTGAGTGCCAGGGGGTCGAACACCTGCATGGCCACCACATCGTTATGCGCCGAGAGTTCGCGCAGCAGCTGCAAGGTGCGCGGCCCGGCGCCGGCAAAGTCGCTGACGATGCACAGTAAATGGTCGTGCTTGGCCACGCCCAGGCAACGGTGCAGCACCAGGTCGAGCTGGGTTTCGCCCTCGGCGTCCGGGTTGCCAACATGCAGCGCTTGGTTCTGCCGGGCGATGCTGGCGCACAGCTGTTGAATGCGCGCACGGCTGCGCAGTGGGGCGATGGCGTCGATGCGCTGGTCGTTAAACACCAGGCCACCGACGCGGTCGCCGGCCTGGAAAGCCATCCACGCCGCCAGCGCGCCGAGCTCGGCGGCGGTGACCGACTTAAAGCCGCGCGCGGAGCCAAAAAACATCGCCATGCGTTGGTCGACCACGATCAATGCCGGGCGGTCACGCTCTTCGCTGTAGCTGCGGATAAAGGGTTTGCCGGTGCGCAGCGAGGCGCGCCAGTCGAGGTGGCGCAGGTCATCACCCGGCTGGTAGCGGCGCAGCTCTTCAAAATTCAAACCGCGCCCGCGCAAGCGCGAGGCATGGGCGCCGGCGAGAATGCTGGCCAAGGGTTGCCGGGCGGCAAAGCTCAAGCCCCGGGCTTTAAATTCCAGGGCCATCAGCTCGGCCAGGCCGGTGTATACCAGGCCGTCGACGTCCAAGGCCGGCGTGTTCATGGCTATGCCGGAACCGCGACGCGGTCGAGCAGGCGGTCGAGCACCTGGTCGGCGCTGATGCCATCGGCCACGGCGTCGTAGCTCAGTTGCAGGCGATGGCGCAGCACCGGGTGCAGCACCGCGCGTACATCGTCGGGGCTGACAAAGTCCTGGCCCGCCAGCCAGGCATGGGCGCGCGCCGTGCGGTCAAGGCTGATGCCGCCGCGCGGGCTGGCGCCGATTGATAACCAGCGGCCGAGGTCGGCGTCGTAGTCGCTGGGGTGGCGGGTGGCATTGATCAGGTCGATCAAATAGGTGTCGATGGCCGGCGCCACATGAATGGCGGCCACCTCGCTGCGCGCGGCAAAAATTACCCTTTCCTCCAGGGTAAAGGGCGGGGCGCTACTGCGGCTGCTGCCGGCCTGTTCCTCTTCGCGCAGCAGGCGCAGCACCTGGCTTTCGTCGGCGGGCTGGGGGTAGTCGAGCAGCACCTTCATCAGAAAACGGTCCATCTGCGCTTCCGGCAGCGGGTAGGTGCCTTCTTGCTCGATGGGGTTTTGCGTGGCCAGCACGCAGAACAGCGGCGGCATCGGGTGGCTGCTGCCGGCCACGGTGATTTGCCGTTCTTCCATGGCTTCAAGCAACGCGGCCTGGACCTTGGCCGGGGCGCGGTTGATTTCATCGGCCAGAATCAAATTGCCAAACAGCGGGCCGGGTTGAAAGCGGATCTGGTTCTGGCCGTCCACCTGGTGCAGCACCTCGGCACCGGTGATGTCGGAGGGCAGCAGGTCGGGGGTGAATTGAATCCGGCTCATGGTGGTGTTCAGGTGCTTGGCCAGGGCTTTAACCGTGCGGGTTTTCGCCAGGCCCGGCAGGCTTTCCAGTAGTAAGTGGCCGTTGGCGAGCAGGCCCAGCAGGATTTGGCGAATCACCTCTTCCTGGCCGAGTACGCTTTCGGCGATGGCAGCCTGCAGGGCGAGGATGTCGTTGCGTACGGTCATGCGGTACTCCTTTGCTGCGTGCGCTTGCCGGGACATCGCGCGGTGCGCACAGCACACCCTACGAAGAGCGCATCCCGTTCAGGCGGCTAAAACATAAAGGTTGGAATCACCGGGGTGAGGTTCAGGCGGAAATTCCAGCGGCTGCTGATCTGGTCGTCGGGGTGAATCACGCTGTACTGCAGCTCCCCAGAGATGCGTACCGGCAATTTGCCGAAATTAAAAATGCGCCCGGCGCCGATGCCGATGGGGAACGTCACCTTGTTGCCGCTCTTGGCTTCCCAGTTCACCGTCACGTTGGGGGTCATGCCCACCCGCCACTGCTCGGGGCCGGGTATCACTTTCTGGATGAAATACTGGATGTTGGTGAGGCTGACGTCCTTGCGCTCGCTGTCGCCGCCCACCGACCACCAGTGCTGCGGGAAGACGCCCAGGGTCCAGTCCTCGCCCAGGTACGCCGCCACAAACGCTGGGCCCATGGAGTACTTGCCGGTGCCGAGCACATCTTCCTCGGCGGTGGGGAACATCACCGTCGGCCCCACGCCCCAGACCAACTTGCCGCCGCCAGCGAAATGCACCGGCTGCTTGGGTGAGAACACGCCGACATAGGTGAGGTCGCCAAAGCCGCTGGTGCGGTCGAAGGGGTCCTGCACCACGCCGGGGAAATCCGGGTTGCTGAGAATTTCCCCGGCGCTATGGCCGATCAATTCGCCAGCATCGCGGTTAACCGGCGCGCTGATATAGGTGATGGGTATGCGGCTGATCAGGTTCCAGTCTTCGCCGATAGAAACCGGAAAGGTCGGCATAAAGCTGTATTTGCCCAGGTAGCGGGTGCCGTTGCTGTTGGGGCCTTTGAGGGCGGTGTAGTCGAACTGGTTGGTGAGCATCACCAGGTTGCCGACCGGGTTGTCCATCAGCTTGGCAATTTGCGCGGTGGACGGCTCGCAGCCGGCCTTCACCACTTCTTTAAGGTCGATATCAAAATTCTGCTGCAGCTGCTGGCAGGTCGCGTTGTCGGCCTTGCCGGACGGCACTGCGCCGAGGGCCGGCAAGTTATCCGCCGCGCCTGCCGTGGTGCTGGCCAGCAACATGGCCACGCTGCTGTACTGGGATAGGCGGCGCATTGCCGTTTACCACACGTACTGCAAGCGCACGGTCCAGGTATTGGTGTCCGCCGAATCGCGTTGTGGCTCATAGCTGTCGGCATAGGCCACCAAGCCGCCAAAGTTGGGCGACAACATAAAGCCCAGGCTGGCGCCGAGGGTTTTGTTTTCCTGTTCGTTGTCTTGCGTGGCGCCGTTGATTTTGGTCTCGCCGCCCTTGGCGTAGGTGCCGTCCAGCGACACCCACAGGGCGCGGTTGATGGTGTAGCTGTAGTGCGCCTCAAGGGTGCCGAGCGGGCGCTGTTCCAGTTTGTTGCTGCCGATGTAGTCGTCGTTATCGCCATAGAACGAGGCGTAGGCGTTGATCTCCAGCCAGGTCGGGCCGAACGGTGTGCCAAAGGCCAGCTCCGGTTTTACCACCCAGCGATTGGCGCCGATGTTGATGATCTGGTCCTTGTCGTAATCGCCGGTCGGCGCGGTGACATACAGGGCGTAGGAGAGAAAGGTTTCCGGCTGCCAGGTGGCAAACTCCTCTTTGGTTACTGCTGGGCCGCCAAAAATATTGCTGGCAAACACCGCCGTGATATCGCCCATGCCGTTGTCTTCTTTTTTGCCATTGAGCAGCACGGCGTTATCCAGCTTTACGTCGACATCGGCATAGGGAATCAGCAACTGGAACGCGGCATTGCGGTCGCCCAAAGCAAAGCTGCGCGCCAAGCGCAGGATGTACACATTGGCATCCACCGACAGACCATCGAGCGGGAAGGAGCTGTCGATTGGCGTGTTGGAATTCACCAGGTTCCAGTAACCAAACACGAAATTGGTATCGATGGGCGTGTTCTGCCAATCGCGGGCATTGTCGGCGCTGGCCAACAGCGGGCAGGTGGCCAGAGCGACTGCACTTGCGCCACACAGCAATGAGGTTTTACGCATAACGGTGCTCCCGAAGGCTTAGTCGGTGACGGGGGTAAGAGGCGGAATTTTCCATTCGCCACTGGCCAGTTGCGGGCTAGGTAAGTACAGGCGCAATACGCCGTAGAACGGGCCGCTTGGCGCCGGCAGCCAATTGCTTTCTTGCTCTTTGCCGGGCGAGCTGTGTTGCACATACAGGGTCAGGCCGCCGTCGGGGTCTTTCTTCAGGTCAGCCAACATCCGTGAATTGATCAGGTAGCGATTGAGCGGGTTGTCCACCAGCAGCTTGGTTTTGCCGTCATACATGGTCAGCGACCAGAACGCCTTGGCGGGCGGCAACTGGCCGGGCGGGAAATGCAGCGTGTAGCGGGTGCTGGCGGCGTTCACTGGTTTGCCGCTGTTGTCGACGAAGTAGCCGATGTAATTCGCCTCCTCGGCAGAGTTACCGAAGATCCCCATATTGGCGCCGGCATAGCGGTACAGGTAGTTGTTGTTCAAGTGCTGGCGGCTGCCGAACAGATCGCCGCTGCTGACTTGGTGACTGTCCACTTTGGCTTTTTTGAACGCCGCAAATTCGGCCTTGCCATCGGCAATACCGGCCGTCAGGGCTTGCGCCTGCTCCGCCGTAAGGGTGTGCTCGTCGAACGGTAGACCGGGGCCTACGCCTATCTTGGCGAAGCGCTCAATCACCGCGGCTTCGCTGGGCACCGTGGGGGCAAAAGCCAGCATAAAACTCAGGTAGCGAAACAATGCCGGTGTTTCGCTCATATTGGCTTCTGGAGCCGGCCAATCGACTGGGCGGGCCGGGGCGGGCGCGGCGCTTTGGCGAAACGCGCTAAGGGTCTTCACGCCGTAGCCCTGCTGGATTTTTTTCACCTGCGCCAGGTCTTTTTCGTTGAACAGCTGGGTGCGGTACAGGGCGTAGGCGATAGTGCTTTCGCAGTGGATAACCCCGTCGATCCCGGTGGGTTTTTCACCCTTCCAGCCTGGCCCGGCGATCAGGTAGCTACCGCCTTTGTTGCTGGTTTTGCGGGTACCGAGGTAATCGAAATTCTGCGTGTACAGGTCGATCAACTGCACCGAGTAATAGCGCCCTTCCTCGATGGCGGGCAAGGTCAGCACCACCGGTTCGGCGCGTAAATCCAGCCACACAAAGGAGTACGGGGTGTCGGAGTTCGGGGTGACGAAGGCGGTGTCTTTGGGGGTGAAAATATTTGCCGTATTGCCGATCTGATTGAACGGCGCTTTGAAGTTCGGGCCGCCCTTATCCACCGCCTGGGTGTAGAGGGTTTTGTACATTTCCACCACCGGGAAGCCATACAGGTAGGCCTCTTTGGCGATCGCGCGGGCCTCAGTCGGACTGGCGCTAAAGGCTGCGTGGGCGTTTGCGGTTACCAGGCTTAAAAGCCCGGCACAGAGTAGACGGACGTTCATTTAGCCACCTCCACCACTGGCGACTGCCAGCGGTTTTCCAGCAGCTCGGCCTTGGGCCAGTAGTAGCGCATGGTCAACATAAACGGCCCTTTGGGGGCCGGCAGCCAGTTGGCTTCCAAGTCTTGGCCGGGGGAGTCGGCCTGGATATACAAGGTCAGGCCGCCGTCGGCGTCGCTCTTCAGGTCGGGCAGCATCGGCGAGTTGATCAGGTAGCGGTTCAGCGGGTTTTTCACCAGTAGCTGGCTGGGCAGGTCGTACATCGTCAGCGACCAGAACGCATTCACTGGCGGCAATTTCCCGTTGGCAAAACGCAGGGTGTAGCGGTGCTTGCCGCCGTCCAGCGGCTGGCCGTTGGCGTCTTTTTCGTAGATGGGGTACAGCGCTTCTTCGCGGGAGTTGGCGCCGATGCCCACCTGGGTGCCGGTGGCGCGGCGCAGGTAGTTGTTGGCGAGGAAGGCGCGGTCGCCAAACAGGCTGTCGACCTTGCCGCCCAGGGACGCGCGGTAGTCATCGATCGCCTTTTGGCCGTCGGCCATGCCTTCTTGCAGCGCCTTGAGCTGGTCGGGGGAACGCTGGCTTAGGTTGAACGGTTTGCCCGGCTCAATACCCAGGCTGGCAAAGCGTTTGCGCAGCGCCACTTCGCTGGGGTGGGCGGGTTCGGCAAATTGCAGCAAAAAGGCCAGCTCATTAAAAAACTGCGCCGAGGTGCGCGCCTCTTTTGGCGCCAGGGCGGGAAGCCAGGCCACATCGGCGGCGGGCTTGGCAGCGGGTTTGTTGAGGAATTTAGAGAGCGGCTGTACCTGATAACCAGCCTGGATTTTTTTGACGGTGTCCAGGTCCGCCGGGTTGAACAGTTGGGTACGGCCGATGACGTTTACCAGGGAGGTTTCCGAGTGAATCACCTGGGTGATGCCTGCGGGTTTTTCGCCCTTCCAGCCAGGCCCGGCGATCAGGTAATGGCCGCCGTCGTTGCCGGTGGTGCGGCTGCCGATATAGGCGAAGTTGAAGGTAAACAGGTCCATCAGCTGGAACACGAAATACCGGTCTTTCTCCATTTTCGGCACGCTGATTACCTGCGGTTCGGCGCGCAGGTCCAGGCCGATAAAGGTATAGGGCGTGTCAGAGTTGGGGGTGACAAATGCGGTGTCGGCGGGAGTGAACACCCGCGCCACGTTCAATACCGAGTTAAACGGTCCTTTGTACTGCGGGTTGCCTTTGTCGATGGAAAAGGCGTGCACGGTGCCATACACGGAAACCATGGGAACGCCGTAGATATAGGCGTCTTTGGCGATGGCGCGGGTTTGCTCGTGGGTCGGTTCAGCGCCCTGGCTGGCAAGGCTGAAGGTTACAACGGCAAGCATGGCCAACGGCCGGAAATTCGCAGGACGCATGGCAACTCCTTAGTGCTTTGATTATTTACCCAAGGTGATATTCAGCCCGGCGAAAACCGTGAATTGTGGTACGCCAGGGCCTTTGTGGTCGACGGTGTACTGCGGCTCGACAAAGGCGTTGTAGATGTTGCTGCCGCCCTTCCACGCCTTGCCCACGCCGAAGCCGATGGGGATGTAGTGGCTGTTGTTTTTCAGGTCGAAGGTCCACGTACCGGTGGAGCGCAGGTACCAGCCCTTGGGCAGGTTATGGATTACAAACGGCTGCAAGGTGGCGGTTTCCACATGCTCGCGGTCGTCGTCACCGGCAAAGGAGCTTTGGTATTGCACCAAGGCGCCGAGCAGGCCGCGTGGCGAGGCGTCGATGGCAATTGCGGCCAAGCCCGCCTGCCATTTGCCGGTGCCCAGCTCGTCATGCTCGGCGGTGGGCGCGGTAATTTGCGGGCCGATGCCTAACTGCACGCCCTCGGTTTTCAACAGGAAAATATCGAACAGATTGAGGTCGCCAACGCCGGTGC
>NZ_JBBNAH010000435.1:0-4946 GCF_037994325.1 Pseudomonas sp. | reverse complement strand
CCAACAAACATCAGCCCCCTCTGCCCGCTTGCGGGAGAGGGTTGGGGAGAGGGTTTTGCTCTTAAGCCGTCACCACATTCCCCACCACCGCTGGCAATGGCAGCAACGGTGCGTGCGGGTCTTTAGCGATGGTCTCGCGCCAGCTCTCTATCCATTCCCCCGGCTCATCGTCCCACACCGCCGCATGCAAACGGGCCATGGCCACCGGGTCGCTGAGCAGCGCCATGCGCGCTTTGCCATCCAGCTGCGCTGGCCCGACTTTCAAGGCATGCCGCACCTGTTCGTTGCGCTGCCATTCCAACGGCTCGGCCTGGCGATGGCGCGCCGTGCCCAAGGCGTAGGCGAGGGCATTTTGTTTAGGGTCGACCACGGCATGCACAAAGCCGTTGTGCAGCGCATGCCACGTGTTTTCGTGGTTGTACTCGTCAGTAGCCAAAAGCTCCCGCGGCGGCTGGTATTCCTCGGGTATCAGGAACAGCTGCTCGTCCTTGGCTTTCAAGCCCAGACTTACGCGGCTGGACAATACCGACAGCGGAATCGACAACATCAACGAGCCCACAATCGGCGCCAGCCACCACAAAAAGCTCGGGTTCAACCAGGCCACCAACGCCGTCCACAACACCCCCAAAATCGTCTGCGGACCATGGCGCACAGCCGCTTCACGCCAAGTGGTGGAGCCATCGTCACGACTCGGCGAATGCCACACTGCTTCCCAGCCGAGAAACGCCGCCAGCACAAAGTGGGTATGAAACAACATGCGTACCGGCGCCAGCAGAATGGAAAACAGCATCTCCAGCAGCATCGAGGCGGTTACTTTCAGCCGGCCGCCAAAGCCGGTGGCGCCCTTGGCCCAGATCAGCACCACACTGAGCAACTTGGGCAAAAACAGCAGCACCACCGTGGTGGAAAACAGCGCGATGGCTTTTTCCGGATGCCATTGCGGCCACAGCGGATAGAGCTGGCGCGGCTCCATAAAGTACTGCGGCTCCATCAACGTATTGGTCGCCAGCAGCGCGGTGGATAACAGCAAAAAGAAGAACCACAGCGGTGCCGACAGGTACGACATCACCCCGGTCAGAAACACCGCACGGTGCACCGGGTGCATGCCCTTGACCATAAACAGGCGGAAGTTCATCAGGTTGCCGTGGCACCAGCGGCGGTCACGTTTGAGCTCATCCAGCAGGTTGGGCGGCAGCTCTTCGTAACTGCCGGGCAAGTCATAGGCAATCCACACGCCCCAACCGGCGCGGCGCATCAATGCCGCTTCAACAAAGTCGTGGGACAGAATCGCACCGGCAAATGCGCCTTTGCCCGGCAGCGGCGCCAGGGCGCAGTGCTCGATAAAGGGCTGCATGCGGATTATCGCGTTATGGCCCCAATAGTGCGATTCGCCGAGCTGCCAGAAATGCAGGCCTGCGGTAAACAATGGCCCGTACACGCGGGTAGAGAACTGCTGAATGCGCGCATACAAACTGTTCATGCCCGAAGCACGCGGCGCGGTTTGGATGATGCCGGCGTCCGGCGTGGCTTCCATCAAGCGCACCAGGCTGGTCAGGCACTCGCCACTCATTACACTGTCGGCATCCAGCACCACCATATAGCGGTAGTCGCTGCCCCAGCGGCGGCAGAAGTCGTCGAGGTTGCCGCTTTTGCGCTTTACCCGGCGCCGCCGGCGGCGATAGAAAATCCGCCCGAAGCCCTTGGTTTCACGACAGAGATCAAGCCAGGCTTGCTGCTCGGCCACGGCGATATCGGCGTCATTGCTGTCGCTGAGCACAAAGAAATCAAAATGCGCCAACTCGCCGGTGCGCGCTACCGACTCATAGGTCGCCCGCAGGCCGGCAAATACCCGCGCCACATCCTCGTTACAGATCGGCATAACGATGGCGGTGCGCGCCTCAGCGGCAATCGGCTCGTTGCCAGCACTGGCGCCCGAGATGCGGTATTTATCGCGCCCGGTCAGCAGTTCCAGAAAGCCCATCAAGGCGGTCCAGAAACCTGCCGACACCCAACAAAACAAAATGCCAAACAGCAGCAAAATACTGCCCTGCAAAAAATACGGCAGTACCTGCGTGGCGGTTTGCAGCAGGGTTTGCTGGCGCACCTCACTCCACTCGAAAAACGCCCAGCCCTGGTAGGGCATGATGCCTTTCATATACCAGCCGGCCACCAGGGTTTGCCCAAGCATCAACGCCAGCAGAATGTAGCGGCGAATAGAGCCGACATGCCGCCAGTGCGCCGAAGGCAAATCGCGCTTAGGCGGCGCTGGCACATTTTCCTGGCCGCGCAAGGTGCGCCACATCCGCACCAACACGTTGGTCCGCCACGGCTCGGGTAGCACCCGCGTACGGCGGATCGGAGGTGTGGCTTTTAAGCGCACGCGGCCTTCGCCATCGCTGTCGAGCATCTGCGCATCGGTGCTGAGCAAGGTCAGGCGCTGCGCTACCGAGGCCTGCACGGCGCCCTGGTTATCCATCACCGGCTGCGCCGCCAAGCGCCTGTGCACCTCTAGCAATGAGCGGCTGCCGCTGAGCTCTGCGCGCTGCTCTTCACTCAGCGGCAAATGGGCCAAGTATTCGCGCACGGTAATGGCAGCTGGCTTATTCATCGGCGGGCAACTGGTTGCTCCAGGTCTCGGTCAGCACCTGAACGGGTGGCGCCGGCGGCGCGGGCACATCCGCTGCCGCCGCCGCACTGACATCCACGGGGGCAGCCGGTGTGGCGGAAGCAGTTGCCGGTGTCGGCTCAGGAGCAGGGGCAGGCTTGGCCGCTTTCGGCTGCTCTTCGTCCAACGCGGCTGGCGCTTCCACGGGCAGGTCTTTAACCAACGCCGCGCGCATTTCCACCGGCTTGCTCGGGTCTTTCACTTTGAAGCGCAAGGTCAGGCGCCAACCCTGGGTTTCGGGGTTGTAGCGCACGTTGTTTTCCATCAGCTTGGCGTTGTCATCCAGGCTGATTTCGCTGCGCACCGGGGCATCTTCCAACAGTGCTTTTAGCGCCGGGCCTTCAAAGTCGACCAGGTAGGCGATGCTGCCGTCGGGCTCGCGGATCAGGTTGGACTGCTTTACATCGCCGGTGGAGCGCAGGGTTTGTTTCACCGAAGCCAACTCTTGCGAGCCGAGCGACGTTTCGTCCGCACTCCAGTGCAGGCGGTAGCTGAAGTCGATGGGCTGACCGGCTTCGGGCAACGACGCTGGTTTCCAGAAAGCGACGATGTTGTCGTTGGTCTCATCGGCGGTCGGGATCTCCACCAAATTAACCGTGCCTTTGCCCCAATCACCCTGCGGCTCAATCCAGGCGCTGGGGCGTTTGTCGTAGCGGTCATCAAGGTCTTCGTAATGGGAGAAATCGCGGCCGCGTTGCAGCAAGCCAAAGCCTTTCGGGTTTTCCACGGCAAAGCTGCTGACCCCCAAGTGCTTGGGATTATTTAGCGGTCGCCAAATCCACTCGCCATTGCCGGCATGAATCGACAGGCCGCTGGAGTCGTGCAGCTCACGGCGGTAGTTAAGGTTTTTCGCCGGCTGGTTAGCGCCAAACAAGAACATGCTGGTCAGCGGCGCTACGCCAAGCTGAGTCACGTTCTCGCGCAGGTACATACGGGTTTTTACATCCACCACCGAATCAGTGCCCGGGCGCAGCACCAAGCGATAAGCGCCGGTGGCACGCGGCGAATCGAGCAGGGCATAAATCACCAACTGCTTCTCACCGGGCTTGGGCCGCTCGATCCAGAACTCGCTGAAATGGGGAAACTCCTCCCCGGAGGGCAGGGCGGTATCAATCGCCATACCGCGCGCCGACAAGCCATAAGTCTGACCCTTGCCCACCACACGGAAATAACTGGCGCCCAGCAGGGTCATGATCTCGTCCTGCTTATCCGCCTTATTAATCGGGTACAGCACACGAAAGCCGGCATAGCCCAATTGCTCAGTGGCTTTGGCGTCGAACTTGAGGTCGCCGAAATCGAAGCGGCTGGGGTCGTACTTGATCTCGCTGACGGTGGTGGCCGTCACTTCGTTGATCTTCACCGGCGTATTGAAATGCATGCCTTGGTGATAGAACGACAACTTGAACGGCGTCTGCAGGTCTTGCCACTCCGCCTTCTCGGGGCGAAAGCGAATCTGCTGATAATCAGCGAACTTCATCTCGCTGAACTCGCTGGGCAGATTGCTCTTGGGCACCACGTACTTCTGCGCCGCCAAGGCTTTGGCCTTTTCCGCCACGTCATCCAGGTTGAACGCCCAGAGCTGAGAAGCCGCCACCAGCGACAAAAATGCGCTGGTGGTGGTCAGGGTCTGGCGCAATCGTTTGCGTTTGCTGGTTGCTGCATTGGGGATGCTGAAAGTCACAGGGCCTCCTCGCTGTAGTTCAGGGTTGCCAACGTGTAATTCGGTGCATTAAGCGAGTTGGCGGGACAAGGGTTCCGACTGTGGTTTTTTTCAGATGGTTCCCCCGGGAAGTGTCAAGGACGCCACTGTGGCGCGATAACGCTGCGGTTGTGCGCGGCTTTGCTGGTAAGCGAAGCGGCGACAGGGCACAAGCCATGGGCGTTGTAGGGCATGTGTGGGGGAGAGATGAAATAACGATGAGCGGTTAGCGGCTGTCCTCCCGGTGACCACCCGGCAAAAAACGTGAACGCATCCTCGTACCCCAGAGATGCAGCCAACTGCGCCACAGCTAAGAGCAGAAAAAGGAGACAAGCAGGATAAAGGGGATTTATTCGAAGAAGGCCTATTGCCGAGGGGGTACTCACGAGTAAGGCTATTGCGGGTTCGCGATGATTAAAAAAGCGGAGAGGAAGTACGCGTGGAGCCGGCGCAGATGGTGGTTATTGATCGGGGCATTACCTGCCATAAATTTGTGAAGCGGAACCGGAAGTAGGTTTTGATCGTTGGGGTAGGACGCCGCATTAATTTGGCGGCAGATTATTTAAATGGCCTGAATTAGAG
>NZ_JBBNAH010000434.1:0-2479 GCF_037994325.1 Pseudomonas sp. | reverse complement strand
GCTAACACCACCACGCAGCAGCCGACGCCGCTCTTGCGAGATACCGGAACCGCGCAGTACGCGCGCTGTGGCTTGCGCACTACCGGGTAGTTGGCGCTGGGCATCGGCCAGTTGGTTAAACGGCATTTGCACCGCGCCGGCCACCGTTTCCCAGGCACGCCGGTGCTCGCCATCGGCGCTCAGCCAAGTGTTAAACGCGGTTTGATCGGTGCTGTTGGCGCGGCCGGAGTCGAGAAACACCATCCACTCGATGGCCGCCTTGATGGCCGGCGTCAGGCTGGGATGCTGGGCGTTCATCGCAGGGTTGCCAGGAAGCACTGGGTGACGGCGCGTTTAATCCAACGCTCGACCGTGGCCAACGAAACATCCAATTGCTCGGCGATTTGCTGGTGGGTCAGGCCTTCCAAGCGATTAAGCAAAAAAGCGTGGCGCACCTTATTCGGCAAGTCATTGAGCATGGCATCAATGACGGCCACCGCCTCACGCAGCAGCGCGAACTCTTCTTCCGACGGCACCACCGCTTCGGGCATGCCCGCGATGGCCTCCAGATACGCTCGCTCCAGCTCATTACGGCGCCAGAACGAACACAACACGCGCTTGGCCACCACACACAAAAACGCCCGTGGCTCATCGATAACAGCGGCTTGTTGCGACTTCAGCGTGCGGAGAAAGGTGTCCTGCGTGAGGTCGGCCGCATCGGCATGTGAACCCAGCCGACGCAACAACCACCCCTGCAGCCAGCGGTGATTCTCCGCATAGAGGATATGAAAGGGGTCTTGGGAGGTAAGGCGCAGATCAGACATGCAGATGCACACAGCTAGTATTTAGCAATTATTCGCATTTTCTTGAAATGCCTGTGCATTTGCAACAAATGTAGATCAGAGGAGCGTATTCAGTAGGCAGCGTTGGGTCGGTCCGCATTCGGTGAGCACCGCGAAGCCCAACAACCATAAGGCGCGGCATTAGTTGGGCTTCGCTTCGCTCAACCACAACCTACAAAAGCAGGCGCTCCAGCTCTTCACGCTCCCAGCGGCTGAGCAGTTGAATGGGGTCGGTGCCGTGGCGATGCCAACTGTCGATGCTGCTCACACGGCCATCCGGCGCCACACATTCGGCGCAATGGTCCAGTTGCCCATCCTCTTTGAATAGCGTCAGACGCCAGCCGTCGACGAGGATCGAGATGCCACCGCAGCGTCGTTTATCCGCCGCTCTACGCGCCAAACGCACGCCAAGGGCGATGTCTTTGAGCAGTTGATACACCTCTCGAGCGCTGAGGGCGGTGTTAGGCATCGGATCAGTTCTTCCAAGTAGGGGCTGACAGCATAGGGTTGCAGACAAACAACTGAACAGCGCAAACAGGCTCCTGCATGTCTCTTACAGACAACTGCCCTCTGCTGGCCAGCTCTAAGGTGACGGCACATTTTGTTGCAGCAGGAGCCGCACATGGCCAACGCACCGATCACCGTTTTGCGCGATACCCAGCCGATGCCCGTTGTCGATGCCTGCAAATGGGAACGCATTGAAGGTGACCCGCATACCGTCAACCTCAACGCTTACACCTCCGAAGACGGCAGCAAAATCATGGGCACCTGGATCTGCACGCCCGGCAAATGGCGAGTGGAATATGTGAAGTGGGAGTACTGCCACTTTCAGGAAGGCTACTGCGTGATCACCCCGGATGGCATGGAGCCGATTCACCTTAAAGCCGGCGATATTTTTGTGGTGGAGCCGGGAATGAAAGGCACCTGGGAAGTAGTGGAAACCGTGCGTAAGTATTTTGTGTTTGCCTAACGCGTTTCTTCAGGCCCCAAAGCCCCGCTATTGCGGGGCTTTTTTGTATGGCAAATAGGAGCCGAGGAACGCCTCTGTCGAACTATGCCTAGTCGGTTCAAAAGAGCATTTGATAAGGGGCCAGCAACTTTGCCGTCTGGTTCAACCCCTGCCGCAACAACAGGTCTAGATATGCTTGCGCGGTCATAGGTGGTTTTTTCAGTGAGCGAAATTGGCTCTGCGCGGCGTGGAGTACGGCGGCCTGATCCAGATCGATAAGGTCCGCAATAAAGTCATCGGGGTGCATGGCTTCAATGTCGTAACCGATCAGCACGTGGCGGGGAAAATCTTTGAGATTGAAGGTCACCACCACATCAGCCTTGCAGCGGATGGCGGCGGCCAGAACGTGGCAATCATCCGGGTCGGGAAGGCTTATCCCCGCGCATAACGGCTCGTATCCTGTGACCAGCGCGTCGGGGATCGCCGCATCCATCAGCGCCGAGGTACGTTCCAGTTGTTCCGCTGAAATATCAGAACGATCCTTCAGCAGGTTGCGTTTCCACTCATCATGAATCTGCGCTGTCCAGCGAGCGCGGAACAACCCAGACAAGCCCAACCACATCAATAAATCCCGCAATGGGGCTGGGTACAACACGTTGGCATCAAATACCGCAGTAAACGGTGAACACCTCATTCATACCCCATGCGC
>NZ_JBBNAH010000433.1:0-6217 GCF_037994325.1 Pseudomonas sp. | reverse complement strand
ATGCAAGACTCCGGCGGCCCCTACGACTATCATCTGTCCCGCCACTTGCTGCGTTTGGCCGAGAAGCATGAGGTGCCGGTGCGCCGCGACCTGTTTCGCTACTACCACAGCGATGCGCAATCGGCGGTGGCGGCCGGCCACGACACCCGTACCGCTCTGCTAGCCTTTGGCTGTGATGCCACCCACGGCTACGAGCGTACCCATATCGACAGCCTGGCCAGCCTCAGTCGTTTGCTCACGGCCTATATTTTGAGCCCCCCGGTGTTTGCCAGTGATGCTCAGCCGGCCAATCAACCGCTGGAAAATTTCAGCCACCAGATTGAGCACGATGCCCAGATGGAAAGTGATACACGGGTTCCGACGGTAGACAGCCTGATCAATTCCCGTGAAAACGACACTTGAAGGGCGCCCCGCATAGAGGCACAGTGCCAGACAAATAAGAGTAGAGCCGCCTAGCCGGGCGCAGTAGATTGCAAACGGCCTGGAGTGTGTAGCTCTGCCAGGATCTATGAAGAGGTTCACGGATGCCTCGTATTCGTCTGGTGTTGCTGCTATGCCTGTTCGCTGCAAATTCCTGGGCCAGCGCGGGTGCGCTCGCGCCACTGAATCAGGACGAAGTGCGCCTGTCGCTGGCGCCCTATGTCGGTTATGTCGAAGACCCCCAGGGCATTCTTAGCCTGGAGCAAGTGCAGGCCATTCCCGACCGGGAATTTCAGGGCGCACGCAGCGACCACGTCAATCTCGGCAAAAACGGCTCGGTCTGGTGGTTCAAAGTCAGGCTGCTCAATACCCGCCCGCACGACTTGGCCGGTTATCTGGAAATCAACTATCCGCTGCTCGACCATATTCAGCTCTACCTGCAAACCCCCGACGGCAGGTTAGAAGCTCAGGAAAGCGGCGACCGCTTTGCGTTTTCCCAGCGCCCGGTGCAGGTGCGCAATTTCTGGTTTCCCATGGTCCTGCCCAAAGGGCAAAGCACGCTGATTTTGCGCATTGAGAGCACCAGCACGTTGTTTGTGCCGATGTTTTTCAGCACCTACAGCGCCAGCGCCGCCGCCCAGGAAAACCTGATGGGTGCCAATGGCGCCTTCTACGGCGTGCTGTTTGCGATGTTCTGCTACAACCTGTTCCTGTTCTTCTCCCTGCGCGAGCGAGCCTACTTCTGGTACCTGGTGTACAACCTCAACATCGGCCTGTTCGCCGCCAGTTTTGACGGCATGCTGTTTAAGCTGATGCCCAACCTGATCGAGCTGCAGTCGGTGAGCATCTATTTTCTGATGTTCCTGCACAGCTTTAGCGCCACCCAATTCAGCCGCCACTTTTTGCACACCGGGCAATATGCGCCACGCCTGGACAAAGCCCTGCAAGGGCTGATGGCGCTGATTCTCTGCTGCATGGTGTCGGTGGCGGTGATTGGTTTGCAGGCGTGGAATATTCTCGCCAGCCTGACGGTGTTGTTTGTCTCCTTCATCCTGCTGGTCTGCGGCGTGTATATCTGGCGCCAAGGCTTGCGCTACGGCTCGTACTACATCCTCGCCTGGGGCATTTTGCTCACCTCGTTTATCGTCGCCACCAGCGGCTCGCTGGGCATTGAAATCTTCGGTATTTATGGCGGCACCATGGTCAAGGTCGGCGTCACTATTGAGCTGCTGACCCTGTCCATTGGCTTGGCCGACCGCATCAACCTGCTTAAAGAGGAAGGCTTTCGTTCCCGCCAGGCGGCGGCTAAATCGGAAATTGAAAACCAGGCCAAGAGCCGCTTTCTGGCCAAGATGAGCCACGAGATTCGCACCCCGCTTAATGGCGTGCTGGGCATGCTGCAACTGCTCAAGGGCACCACGCTGGACCGCAGCCAACGCTTTTATGTCGACACCATCGCCAGCTCCGGCAGCTCGCTGATGGCGGTGATCAACGACATCCTCGACTACGCGCGTATCGAGTCCGGCAAGCTGAGCCTGGAGAACATCGAGTTCGACCTGGAAGTGCTGATCTCCGACACCCTGACCCTGTTCACCGCCCAGGCTCTGGAAAAAAACCTGCGCCTGTACGTGAGCATGGAAGCCGGTGTGCCGCAGCGCATCAAAGGCGACCCGACGCGGCTTAAGCAGGTGCTGATGAACCTGCTGAGCAACGCGCTTAAATTCACCGCCGAAGGCCATGTGGCCGTCAGCGTCTGCCGGCGCAACAACAGCCTGGGCGACCCGCATCTGATCTTTTCGGTTAGCGACAGCGGCATCGGCATTCCCGGCGAGGCGCAGACGCAACTGTTTGAATCGTTCTCCCAAGGCGACTCCAGCACCACCCGCCGCTACGGCGGCAGCGGCCTGGGCCTGGCCATCAGCAAAGAACTGGTGGAAATGATGGGCGGCCATATTGAGGTGCAAAGCACGCCAGGGCAGGGCACACGCCTGGCCTTTGACATCGCCCTGCAAGAAGGTGAGCGCGATGACGACCCGCTGCGCCATTTGCTCAAAGGCAAAACCGCACTGATCACTTCCCTCGATGGTCTGGGCCTGGATGCCGTCAGCCGCCTGCTGGAGCGTTGGGGCATGCGCACCGAACGCTGCCAAAACCCGGAAAAGCTGCAAGCCTACTTGGACGACTTTGCTGTAACGCCGCTATTAATCCTGATGGCGCCTTGGCCCGGCAGCGTGATGCATTGGCTCGACAGCCTGCGCCCACGCCTGCAAAAGGGCCAACGCATTCTGCTGCTGTGCCCACCGGAACAATGCCAACTGCTGCCGCCGAGCAAAGGCCTGCGCCTACTCAACCTGGCCCAGCCCCTGGCCATTACTCCGCTGCGCGACGCGCTGCTGGAGTTCTACCAGGACCGGCGCATCGAAAACCGCCCGGCCCAGGAAGACTTCAGCGGCAATAACGCCTGCATTCTGGTGGTCGAAGACAACCCAGTGAATCAGCTGGTGGTGCAAGGCCTGCTGAAAAAGCGTGGTTACCTGGTGCGTGTGGTGGCCAACGGCGTAGAGGCGGTCAAGGAATACGGCCGCGACCCGCATGCCGTGCACCTGGTGTTGATGGACTGCGAAATGCCGGAAATGGACGGCTTTGAAGCCACCCGGCAAATCCGCCAGTTGGAAAAACAGCGGCAGCTACGGCCCGTGCCGATTGTGGCCTTGACCGCGCATATTCTTGACGAACACCGCGAACACGGCGCCGTGGTAGGTATGGACGACTTTCTCGGCAAGCCGCTGGACTGCCAAGTGCTGTACGCCACCCTCGATCGTTTCTTGGCCAGCCAGCGTGAAACCCCGGTGAACGAAGAAACTTCCCCATCCTAGTGGGTTAACATCGCCGGGCTTTTTGGAGAACCGCCATGTTGATCCCGCAAGAAATGCTCAGCCCCGACACCCTAACCGGCCTGATCGAAGACTTCGTCACCCGCGACGGCACCGACAACGGCGACGAAACCCCACTGGAAACCCGCGTAGCCCGTGTACGTCGCGCGCTGGACAAAGGCGAGGCAGTGATCGTCTTCGACGTCGAAAGCGAACAGTGCCAACTGGCCATGAAGCGTGAGGTGCCTAAGGAGTGGTTGGAGGAGTAAGCGTTGGTCGCGTTGGCGATGTACGACGCCACATTCTGGATTCCCGCCTGCGCGGGAATGACGGGGGGTGCTGGTCTATCGCCGTCGTCCCCGCGCAGGCGGGGACCCAGAGTCACGAGGGATCGCACGTTCATAAGCGATGTACGACGCCACATTCTGGATTCCCGCCTACGCGGGAATGACGGGGGGTTGCTGGTCTATCACTGTCGTCCCCGCGCAGGCGGGGACCCAGTTTCTAGGTTGGGTCGGTTCGTGTGCGGTGAGCCCATAGGCGAAGCCCAACGGGGCGCCCCCACGCTATGGTGCAGAAAAGCGCGGCCCGAGCAGAATAATCAGCGCGCCGATTATGCAAAACGCCGCGCCCAGCCAATCGGTGTTCAGCGGCCGCGCTCGTTCAATCACGCCTAACCATGCGATCGACGCCACCACATATATGCCGCCATACGCCGCATACGCCCGTCCGGCATACGCTGCTTCCACCCGCGTGAGCAGCAGCGCAAACAGCACCAAGCTGACCAAGCCCGGCACAATCCACCAGGCGCTTTTGCCCATCCGCAGCCACGACCAGAAGGCGTAGCAGCCGGCAATTTCGAACAGCGCGGCGAGAAAGAACCACAGGTAATTAAGCATCGGCCGCTCCATGGGTTAACTGTGTAGCGCGCCTTCGCGTTCCCAGGCGCAGCGCACCAGCAGGCCGCCGCTGTCTTGCGGGCTATGGAAGCCCTGTTCGGACTCCCAGCGAAAGGTATGGCTGCCGGCTAATTCGGTTTCCAGGTGAACCACGGCGCTGCCCCAGTACAGGCGTTTGAGCAGGGCTTCAAATTGCTCGACCCACAGGTTCCATTCGTACTCCACAGCGCGGTAGCTGGCGCCGAAGTGAATGACTTGGGTTTGGTACAGGCCTTCGCCGGGTTCCGGGCAGAACGAAAACATATCGCGGCCGATAAAGGGCCAGGCGTCGCCGGCGGGCAGGGCCAGCAGTTCTCTCTGGTTTATCGCGCGGCGCAGGCGGGCTTGTTCGGGGTCGCCTGATGGCCAGTCGCGGATACAGCCATAGACGATGGATTCAGACTCCAAACGGGTAACTCCAATTTTTCCGGGCGAGCGTGGCGCCCTGGCCACTTTTTTACAGGGTGGCTGGGCGGGGGAATATTAACAGGGCGGATGGGGGCGAGGGGGCGTACATGCTTTTGATTTGTAGGGTGTGCCGTGCGCACCAGCTTTTGCTTTTATTCTGCCGGTGGTTTCCATTACCGCGTGGGCTGGACGTTTTGTTTCGCGCCTTACGCGCGAGTTTCTTTTGGCCGTCGCCGGATTGCCGGACCACCCAAAAGAAACCAAAAGGGCTTGCCCCTACCTTGGGTCTGCGCTGCGACTTCCCTCGCTCCGTCGCCGCTCCAGGGGTCGGCGTGCAGGGCCATCCATCGCCCCACGCCTTTCGCGGCTCCTGCCGCTCAACCTAGCCGGCGCCCCCCTACACAACGATTGCGGTCGGCCTTGCGGTGAACGGGGCAGGGCAGATCAAGATCACCAGCAGATCAAAGGCCCCTTTCCCCGGCCCTCTCCCGCAAGCTGGCGAGGGAGCTGGGGCCTGTGAAGTGCTGGCCATTCGTCACCCCTCGCCCGCTCGCGGGAGAGGGGCAGGGGGAGAGGGCCGGGGTTTACTGGGTAGGCGTCTTTTTAACGCGCTAGATTTTGCTTTTACCCGCTACACACTGGGTCTCTGCCCGTAAATACGGCTGCAACGTTGGCGCCATGCCTTTTAGCACTTGCACGGGCAGCGCTGAGGTAAAGCGAAAGCCTTCCGCCGCGCGCCCAGGCACAAAGGCGGTCAGGGTGCCGAAGTGTTTGTCCCCTAGGTAAAACACAAAGGTCGCGGTGCGGTTGAGTGAGCGGGAGCTAAGTATCCGCCCGCCAGACCCGACGCTTTCAATGCGGTTATCGCCGGTGCCGGTTTTGCCGCCCAAGGTCATGGCGCTGCCGTCGGGCTCGGTAAAGCTGCCGTTTAAGCGCCGCGCGGTACCTTTGGCGACGACTTGCGCCAGCGCGCCACGCAGGGCGCTGGCCACTTCGCTGGACAGCACGCGTTTGCCTTGGTCGGGGTTGATGCCCAAACGGGTTTCGTAGGGCGTGTCGGCGGCAAAGTGCAGGCTGTCGATGCGTACGGTCGGTTGGCGGATGCCGTCGTTGAGGATGATGCCCATCAGCTCGGCCAAGGCGGCAGGGCGGTCGCCGGAGCTGCCGATGGCGGTGGCCAGCGATGGCACTAAGTGGTCGAACGGATAGCCGACACGCTGCCAACGTTGGTGAATGTCGAGGAAGGCTTCCACCTCCAACATGATGCGAATACGGCTGTCGCGCGCGCGTTTGTGCCGGCTTTTAAATAACCAGCCATACACCTCCTGGCGCTGGCTGTTACTGGCGCTCACTGCTTCGTTAAAGCTGGCTTGCGGGTGTTGTTGCAGGTAGCCAAGCAGCCACAGTTCCAGCGGGTGCACGCGGGCGATATAGCCTTGGTCCGGCAGGCTGTAGGCGCCGGGACCGTATTTTACATACAGCTCATGCACCCGCGCCGGGCCGACTTTTTCGTCTACCAGGTGAGCATTGATAAAGGTGCCAAACGTGGTTTCGTCGACATCCGGCATCAGGTAGCGG
>NZ_JBBNAH010000432.1:0-13706 GCF_037994325.1 Pseudomonas sp. | reverse complement strand
CTACCACCCTGGTGCACGCTGACGTTTTGCCGGCCGTTGATATTCACTTCATTACGGCCAGGGTCACTCACCGGTGAAGCGCCAACCAGTGCTGCGCGTTGGCGGTACAGGTTGCTTTGGCCATAGACCACCATGGTGCCCTGGCTGGAGTCTTCTTCGTTGTAGTCGTTGATCCAGCGCAGGCTGAAGTCGTCGTTAGGCTGGAACAGCAACTGGCCACGCACGCCCTGGCGCTCGCCGCCATTGAGGTCATCGCCGTTGTAGATGTTTTTGGTGTAGCCATCGTCGCGGGTGCGGTAGGCCGAGAGGCGCCCGGCCAGGGTGTCAGTCAACGCACCGGAGACCGTGCCCTTGCCTTGGAAATAACCGTTTTCGCCACCCGACACTTCCACGGTGCGCTCCGGGCTAAAGGTCGGCTTTTTGGTGGTGATATTCAGCACGCCAGCCGTGGTGTTTTTGCCAAACAAGGTGCCTTGTGGGCCGCGGAGCAGCTCGATCTGTTCGATATCAAGCATGTCGAACACCGCCATGCCGGGGCGACCTAGGTACACGTTATCCAGGTAGATACCGGCACTGCCTTCCAGGCCATCGCTGGCTGGGTTGTTGCCGATACCGCGCACCGCCACGCTGGATTGGCGGGCATGAATAAACGCCACGTTTACGCTGGGCAGCACTTGCTGCAGGTCTTGCACCTTGTAGATGCGCTGCGCTTCCAGGGTGCCGGCGCTGAGGGTGGTGATGGGCGTTGGTACGTCTTGGGCGTCTTCTTCGCGGCGGCGGGCCGTTACGGTGACTTTTTGCAGGGCGGTATCGGCTTTGCTGCTGGTAGTCGCGCTGGTGCTGCCCTCTTCTACGGCGCTGGCTGCCAGCACATCGCTGCCATCGGTTTCTGCGGCCCAAGCGCTGCTCCATTGGCCGGCGCTGCTCAGGGCCAGAATCAAGGTCAGCGCGTACTCAGGCGTGGCCAAGCGGCGCACCGCCAACGGCCGCGCCAAGCGCGGGGTGAACGGGTTAATGGTCGAACGCATCGGGCGAATCCTTTTGTCTTCGTCTGGCCTGCGGGCAAATGCGCAGGCAAAACGATCCCCCACCGCGCAACGGCGGTGCTCGAAAAAATCTTCTTTTTGATCGCTGCTAGCGCGTCAGGAAAAGCCGCAAGTGGCGGGTGACGGCTGGCGAATTAATAGACGTGGCAACACATGCGCTGGTGCGCTTGGCGTTGGTGCGTGTTGCGGTATGGCTTGGCCATGCGGCTCCCCTTGTGCACGTTGCCATATTCATATTCGTTTATGTTCTAAACAATATAAACATGCTTTGTTGACGGAATAAGAGCATGCATTTAAAACCAGCACCCATACAGCAGCAAATGCCTTCGACTTATTTTTTGAATGCCAGGAAAGCATATGGATCTCCGACAACTGCGCTATTTCATCGCCTTAATAGAACACCGCAGTTTCGTTCGCGCGGCGGACGCCATAGGCATCACCCAACCGGCCTTTAGCCGCTCTATTCAGGGCCTTGAGCAGGAATTCGGCTGCGCCCTGGTGGACCGCGGCAATAAGGATTTGCGCCCCACGCCGGAGGGCCAGGTGGTGCTGCAACATGCCCTGCGCCTGGTGCAAGGCGCGGCCAATCTGAGCAGTGAAATTGATCAGATGACCAAACTGGATGCCGGCGACTTGCGCTTTGGTTGCGGCCCGGCCCCGGCGGCGCGTTTGGTCCCGAGCGCGGTGGCGCAGTTTGTTAAGCAGCACCCGCGCATCAGCCTGAGTTTTGAAGTGGATAACTGGGAAAAACTCGGCCGCAGCCTGTCGCGCGACGAGATTGAATTCTTTATCGCCGATATCACCCAGTTTGAGGCCGACCCCAACTTCCACACCCAGGCCATCACCCCGCGCCGTGGCGTGTACTTTTGCCGCCCGGGGCACCCGCTGTTGGCCAAGGAAAGTTTGTCGACCAACGATATGTTCGACTACCCGATCGCCGCGCCGAAAATTCCGGCACGGGCACGCAAGTACCTGGCTAACCTCAGCGGGCGCACCGACTACCACCCCACGGTCACCTGCGAACATCTACCGTCGCTGGTGGATATCGTGCGCAACACCGACGCCATTGGCATCGCCACTGAAGAATTCTTCGGCCAGGAACTGCAGCGCGGTGAACTGGTGCGCTTGTATTGGCGCAATCTGCCGACCACGGTCGACGAAAGCCTGCAAGCCCGTTGCGGGATTGTTAGCCGAGCCGGTTACCGCCTTTCGGCAGCAGCGCGGGCGATGATTGCCATGCTCGTTGAAGTCGACAGCGAGCTCGGGCAACCGGCCGCCGCGCGCGCTCAGGCAAATGCTTTTGCGTGAGGGCTGTGGGTGATCGCATCGACATGGCCGACGGCGCCACTAAAGGTGTGCAGATCCAGCTCTTGCACCAGGCGCTCACTGAGCAGCCCGCCAAGCACCTGTAACGGCGGCTGGCAGAGGTAGGCATTTAACGCTTCAGTCGACTGCCAGGTGCCCTGCAATAACCACAGTTGTTGATCGGTTAACGAGCGTTGCAGTGAATAAGCCAGGCAACCCGGTTCGCCAAGGGACAGGCGAACCAATTGCTGTAGGCGGCTTTGCAGCTCAGTGCTGGCCCGAGGGCCTTCGCAGGCTTTGATAAACACCAACGTGCTGACTTGCTCAGACATGAGTCGTTCTCCTTGAAAGTCAGAAACAGAAACGTGGCGGGCTGACGATTTGCCACGGTTGTCAGAGTACGCACCAGGGCGCTGGCCGGTTATCCGTTTCCTGCTTTCCTTTTGCCTAATCCTGCAAAAGTTCGCGAGCGCTTTGCCCCGTGGCACCTAGCTTGGCGTTTTGCCAGCTGTCGTATTTATCTGATCCTGTCTTATGCTTGCCTAATCCTGCTCAAACGCACCGGCAGCTCTGGCCAAACGGCGTTCGCGTGCGCAAGCTGCGCGGCAGAGTTTGCTACCCCGCTCCACCACCTTCCGGAGGCCCGTATGGAAACCCCAATCCAGCAACGTCAAAACGAACTGGCGACGTTAATCGAGCGCTTCACTCCATCGGAAGGCCCGTTTCAAACCGCCATCGGCCCGCTAAGCCTGATTCGCTTCGACCAGCCCACCCCGGTGGCGCGTGGCGTGCACAAGCCGGCGCTGTGCATCATTGCCCAAGGCCGCAAGGAAGTGAGTCTTGGCGGCGAAAGTTACGTTTATGACGCGCTGAACTATCTGGTGGTGTCGGTGACCTTGCCAGTGACCGGGCAAGTCACCGAAGCCAGCCCGGACAAACCGTATCTGTGTTTGCGCCTGGACCTCGACCCCGCCGAAATCACCCGCATGATCAGCGACGCCGGCCCCGTGGGCTTGCCTGCACGGCCTGCCAGCCGCGGTATGTACCTGGACCGCATCGATGAATCGCTGCTCGACACCGTGCTGCGCCTGACCCGACTGCTCGATACCCCACGGGATATCACCATGCTGGCGCCACTGGCACTGCGAGAAATTTACTACCGTCTGCTGCGTAGCCAGCAAGGCCAGCAATTGATTGAAATCGCCATGGCTGACAGCCAATCGCACCGCATTACTCGCGCCGTGGAATGGCTCAATGCCAACTTTGACCAGCCGCTGCGCATCGAAGAACTGGCGCGCGTGGCCAACCTCAGCGTGTCCGCCCTGCACCACCGTTTTAAAGCAGTAACCGCCATGAGCCCGCTGCAATATCAAAAGCAACTGCGCCTGCAAGAGGCGCAGCGGTTATTGATCAGTGAAGGCTTGGAAGTGGCGGCGGCTGGCTATCGGGTGGGCTATGAAAGCCCGTCACAATTCAGCCGCGAATACCGGCGCCTGTTTGGCGCGCCACCGCTGAAAGATTTGGCGCGGATGAAAAACATCGCCTAATAGGCAACCCACTCGACGTGATGGCGGTGTGCGCACCCTGCGCGAGGTTTGCCGCCCGCTTAATGGGTGGCGTAGGGTGTGCTGCGCGCACCAAGGGATTGCGGCGTTTACTTCCGGTGCGCACAGCGCACCCTACGGGCCAGATGTAGTGCGCCGGATTCACCTTGCGCAATGACGGCCAGCAAGCTCCACACGGCCAAACTTGGCGTGGTCGTTTAGCGGCGTAATGGCTAGCAAGCGGTCCAAACGCAACTCGACCTTTTCGCCGTCCAATTCAACCGTCAAATATTCCTCTTTGTGCTTGTTCGTGCGGGTATCCAACGCCTTGGCTTCGAAGCGCCCGCCTTCGACCATTTCCACTAGCAAGCGGTATTGGTAGAGACAGGCCATCTCCACAAAGTCGTAAAGGTCGCAGTTCAAGGGTTGATAGCGGCCATCGGGGGTGCTCATAGCAACGTCTCCAAGTTTGAGACGCCTAGCGTACAACGAGTTAGCCGTTAACCACGGTGCCGCCATTCACATGTATCACTTGCCCGCTGACATAGCTGGAGTCGGCACTGGCCAGATACACGTAGGCCGGTGCCACTTCCGAGGGTTGCCCAGGGCGCCCCATGGGGGTGTTGCTGCCAAAATGCTCGACCTGTTCAGCCGTGAACGTAGAGGGAATCAGCGGCGTCCAGATCGGCCCCGGCGCGACGGCGTTAACGCGTATGCCTCGCGGTGCGAGGTTTAACGCCAGCGAACGGGTAAACGAGGTGATCGCGCCTTTTGTGGAGGCGTAATCCAACAGCGTGGCGTGGCCTTTATAGGCGGTGATCGAGGTGGTGTTGATGATGCTGGCGCCAGCATTGAGGTGCGGCAGCACGGCCTTGGTGAGCTGGAACATGGCGAAAATGTTGGTGCGGAAGGTTTTCTCCCACTGCGCCTCGCTGATGTCTTCAAGGTTGTCTTGCGGGTGCTGTTCGCCGGCGTTATTGACCAATACGTCGAGGCGCTGCCATTCGGCCAGGCAGTTATCGACTACGCCTTGGCAGAAGTCTTTATCCGCTGCGTCGCCGGCAAACACTAGGCAACCACGGCCCAGGGCATGAATTTCATCGCGGGTGCGGGCCGCATCGTCGTGCTCGTCGAGATAGACGATGGCGATGTTGGCGCCTTCACGGGCAAAGTGCACGGCTACGGCTCGGCCGATGCCACTGTCACCGCCCGTGACTATCGCCACCCAGCCATCGAGCTTGCCGGCAGCTTGGTAATACTCGCTGATGATCTGTGGCTGTGGGCGCATTTCGGTTTCGCTACCGGGTTGCTGCTCTTGGTGCTGCGCCGGAAGGGTTTTTTCTTCGCTCATTATTTTCTCCAGATGTCGGGAGCAACCTCGGTCCTCCCCGCGAAGGCGAGGATCCACAAAGGCAAGGTAACGGCGCACGCCTGAACAATTCTGGGGCCCGCCTGCGTTATTGCAGCGCTGCTCGGCTCAAACCGGCTTGGCGCCAAGCTTTTTCCAATGCGCGGCGGTAATGCGCTGGCGGTTGTGGTAGTCGTGCCAGGGGTCTTGTTTCAGGCTATCCAGGCGCTCACGCAGGTTGTCGACCGTCCATTGCGCGGCGCTTTTCAGCCCGTCGAGCTCATCGCGGCTGATCGGCACCGATACCGGCAGGCCCGGCCGCGCCCGCACGGAGTAGGCACTGGCGGTGCTGGCGCCGCGTCCGTTGCGCAGGTAGTCGATAAAAATTTTGCCGATGCGATTCTGCGGGCCCATCTTGTCGATAAAGCGCTCGGGAATCTGTTTGGTCATAAAGGTAGCCAGGGCCTTGGCGAACGCTTTCACGGTGTCCCAGCTGGCGTGTTTGCTCAGCGGTACGACGATATGCATGCCCTTGCCGCCGCTGGTTTTCAGCCATGCATCCAGGCCCACTTCGTCGAGCACCGCCAGGGTCAATTTGGTCGCCTCCACCATGCTGCGCCAGGGCAGCGCGGGGTCTGGGTCGAGGTCAAGAATCATCCGGTCGGGCTTGTCGATGGCGGCAGTGATGGCGCCCCAAGTGTGCAGTTCAATGCAGCCCATTTGCACCGCGCCAATCAGCGCCGCTAGGGAGTCAATTTGCATCAACCGCGCATGGCCGGGGTCGAGCTTCTGGTCGAGATGAGTAATGTTCGGGATGGCCAAATGTTCGGCATGCTTTTGGAAAAACTGCTGCCCCTCGACACCGTCAGGTGCGCGCAATAACGATACCGGGCGGCCCCGTAGATGGGGCATTACCCACTCGCCGATGTCGTGGTAGAACTGCGCCAGTTCGACTTTTTGCGTGCCGCTTTGCGCGTCGATTACCCGCTCGGGGTGACTGATGGACACCTTGTCCAACTCCTCACGCTGGTTTTTTCCGCTGCTGGCTTTGCGCTTGGCCGTTGCCTTGGCCGCTGGTGGCTGCACGGCCTTCTCCTGAGTAATTTGCCCTGCCGGTTTGTCGGTACGTTGGGCGATAAACGAGGCTTGGCGCACTACGCCTTCGCGGGTCCACTCAGCGAACTCCACTTCGCATACCAGCTTGGGTTGCAGCCATTGCACACCGCGCGCCTGGGCGCTGGTGACGGCTTTGTCCAAGGGCGATTTATCCTGCTCAAGCGGCTTCATTTGCGCCATTAAATGCTCGAGCCGCTTGGCGTCAAAACCAGTACCGACACGGCCGGCATAGCGCAGCTTGCCGTCTTCGTGCACGGCCACCAGCAAGGCACCAAAACCACTGCGGCTGCCTTTGGGCGCGCTGTAGCCGACGATGACCATTTCCTGGCGATGGCGGCATTTGAGCTTGATCCAGTCATCGCTGCGGCGCGATACGTAGGTGCTGCCCAAGCGTTTACCAATCACGCCTTCCAGCCCCATGGCGCAGGCGCTGGTTACCAGGTCTTGATGGGCGGCGCTAAAGGCATCGGAAAAGCGCAACGGGCTGCGTTTGCCCACGCCTTTAAGGGCTTTTTTCAAGGCTTCGCGACGGTCTTGCAGCGGTGTTTGCCGCAGGTCTTCGCCGTTTAGAAACGGCGCGTCAAATAGGTAGTAGAGAATCTGCTGACTAGCCCCTTCGTCGAAGGCGTTTTGCAAGCCTTGGAAGTCCGGCATGCCGTCGTCGTTGAGCACCACGGTTTCACCATCCAGCCAACTGTCTTGCAGCTTGAGCGCTTGCAGGGCCTTGATTTGCTCGGGCAGGCGCGCGCTCCAGTCGTGACCATTGCGGGTAAATAGTTTGACCTCGCCATCTTTGATGCGCGCCAACATGCGATAGCCGTCAAACTTGATTTCATACACCCAATCGCCGCTTGGGGCTTCGGTAACCAGGGTCGCCAGTTGCGGCTTCAGGGTGTCCGGGATGGCGGTATGCGCCTGGTTGGCCGCCGGCTTACGGGCCTTAACCTTGGTGGCTTGGCCATGGGCTAGCTTGGTGTTAGCGGCCGGGGCTTTTTTGCCGGCTCGGCCCTGGCCAACGGCGGCGCCGCTGATCACGCTATTGGGTAGCTCGTCGACCACGTTGTATTCGCTGGCAGGCCGCGCAACGTCATCGTGCTCTTTAATCAGCAGCCACTGCTCTTTGTCGCCGCTGCCTTTAAGCCGGGTACGCACCAACGCCCACTCACCGCCGAGCTTTTCGCCAATCAGGGCAAATTTGAGCTTGCCGCTTTTGTAAGTTTCTTGCGGGTCGCCATGGGGCTGCCACACGCCTTGGTCCCAAACAATCACATCGCCGGCGCCATATTGGCCTTCGGGAATGCTGCCCTCGAATGTGGCGTAGCCCAGGGGGTGGTCTTCCACGTGCACGGCCAAGCGTTTGTCTTGCGGGTCAAGGCTTGGGCCTTTGGGGATGGCCCAGCTTTTCAGGGTGCCATCGAGTTCTAAGCGGAAGTCGTAGTGCAGGTGGCTGGCGTCGTGTTTCTGAATCACAAAACGCAATGAACCCGGCGCCTTGCGGGCTTTTTTAACCGACTCCTCGCGCGGTTCCGAGGTAATGGTGAAGTTGCGTTTGCGGTTGTACTCGCTCATAGCCAAGCCCTCGGCGCCCTAGCTCGCCTTGCTGGTTTTGCTGGTTTTTTTCGCCGCCGGTTTCGCCGTTTTGGCCGGTGCCGCTTTACTGGCAGCGGGTTTGGCTTTGCTAGCCGCCGGCTTTTTTGCCGCGCTGGGTTTACCGCCAAGGCTGCGTTTGAGCAATTCGGTGAGGTCGATAACGTCGGCACTGCGCCGGCTTTCACCCTCCTCGGTGGCTTTCTCCACTGAGGCGATTTTGCCTTGTTTGGCCTTCTGCTCGACCAACGCCATGATCTGCTCGGTAAAGCTGTCTTGGTATTCGTCTGGCGCCCACTCGGCACTCATGTCTTGCACCAGGCGCTTGGCCATATCCAATTCGCCTTTGGCCAGCTTGGCGTCTCTCACCGCTGCCGGCAGTTCCAGGCTGTCCAGGCCGCGCACCTCGCTGGGCCAACGCAGCATCACCAACACCATGGCGTCTTCCAGCGGCATTACGGCCGCCAGGTGCTGTTTGGTGTGCAGCACCACCAAGGCCAGGGCCACTTTGTCGGTGTTGACCAACGTTTGCCGGAGCAAGGCATAGACCTTCTCACCGCGTTTGTCCGGGCTTAGGTAATAGGGGGTGTCGATGTTTTGCAGGGGAATTTGCGCGCGGTCGACAAAGGCGAAAATATCGATGGTTTGCGTGGCCGCCGGATGCGCTTGTTTGATCTCGTCTTCGCTTAAGACCACATAGCGACCCTTTTCATACTCGACGCCCTTGACGATGTTTTCCTTGTCGATGTCTTTGCCGGTGACCTTGTTAATGCGCTTGTAACCCACCGGATCCATGCTGCGTTTATCCAGCCAGTCGAAGTCCACGCCTTGCGAGGTCGTGGCCGACGTCAGCGCGACGGGGATATGCACCAGGCCGAAACTGATGGCGCCTTTCCAGATTGCACGTGGCATGTGCGGTTACCTCGGTGTGGTGCGATACGCGCTGGGATTTTCGTGCCAGGATCGCTGCCTGCGCAGGGATGACGGCGATGTTAAACAGTCCTGCGTCGTCCCCGCGTAGGCGGGGATCCAGGTACATAGCTAGCAATAGCGGCGCGTTACAACATCACCCCATCGCTATACGTCACGCGGTCCAGCTGGGTGATATCGCTGATCTCGCGCAGCATATTGTCGGCGGCAATTTCCGCTTCGGTCTCACATACGCAGCCTGGCACCACGACCCACAACACGCGCACTTCGGCGCCCATGCGTTTGGGTTGGTATTCGATCAGGCCTACGTAGTTGTGCCCTTCCTTCATGGCATCGGTCCACGCGATGCAGGTGTCGAAATCACGAAACATGGCAAAGCCCCCTTATGTTTGCGCACCCAATTGGGACCGACCCCAGGAAAAAAGAGTTGCAGTTTTGTTTGCCGCTGCTGGCGTCTATAGCGCGGCCATCTGTCGGATGGCGGCGTTTGGCGGCCGTGCCAGATGGAGCGCCGCGCCCGGCCATCTATGCTGTCGAAGGCTCTAAAGCGCACAGGAGGCAGCCAAATGGCGCAAATCCACGCTCCCGGCGTGTATATCGAGGAAGCGACGGTTGCTATGCATCGCATAGCCGCAGTGCCAACTTCGATCGCTGCGTTTGTCGGCTATACGGGCCAGGGCATTACCGACCAGGCCATAGCCATACAGGGCATGCTCGAGTTCGAGCGTGAGTTTGGCGGTTTGCACGCGGACAGCCCGCTGTCTTATGCCGTTAGCCAGTTCTTTGCCAATGGCGGCAGCCACGCCTGGATCGTCCGCGTGACCGACGCCAATGGCGGGCGCGGCGGCGCTGAGCAGTTGGTCGGCAATGAGCAGGACAAAAGCGGCCTCTATGCCCTACTCGCCTGCGATCAATTCAACCTGCTGCTAATACCGGAAACCTTCGACATGCTCGGCGGCGAAGAAGCCCGTGTGATCAGCGCTGCTGTAGCGCTATGCGAAGCCAAGCGGGCGTTTTATATCGTTGACGCGCCGGCCAATCGAACGCTTGCCGACATCAGCCCGTGGGCGCATGGCATCTCCCAGTCGCGCAATGCCGTTACCTATTTTCCGCCGGTACGTGTGCCAGACCCCAACGCCGCCGGGCAACCCCGAAGCCTTGCACCCTCCGGCACTTTGGCGGGCGTGTATGCACGCACCGACAGCAACCATGGCGTATGGAAAGCGCCGGCCGGCGCCGACGCGCAGCTGCTCGGGGTGGTCGACTTGGCCCTGGCGCTCAACGATATGCAAAACGGCCAGATCAACCCGCAAGCCATCAATGTGCTGCGCACCTTTCCTGCCTTTGGCCACGTCGCCTGGGGCGCGCGCACGCTGAAAGGCAGCGACGCCCAAGCCGACGAGTACAAATACATTCCTGTGCGCCGCTTGGCGCTGTTTATCGAAGAGAGCCTGTACCGCGGCACTCAATGGGTGGTGTTTGAACACAGCAATGAAGCCCTTTGGGCGCAGCTTCGCCTGAGCGTGGGCGCGTTTATGTTGGCGCTGTTTCGCCAAGGCGCCTTCCAGGGCAAGACACCGGAGCAGGCGTATTTCGTTAAATGCGATGAGCAAAACCATAGCGGCCAAGACCGTGAGCGCGGCGTTGTCAGCATAAACATCGGCTTCGCTGCGCTAAAACCCGGGGAGTTTGTAATGCTGAATATCCAGCAGATGACCATTGCCGCTAAGGTTTGATTGCGCGATTCAGGTAGGGCTTCAATCCCCCAATGCCGTCATGCGCACTGCACAGTCCAAGCATCGAACTAAGCAGCGAACTACGACGCGCCAGGAAAATGACTACTTATCTAAAAGCTGCGGCAGCGTATGGCCACTCTCGCCAAACAACCGGCAAAACAGCGGCAAAAACTAGCCGCAAGCGCCTGACAAACCCATATAAACCATTGTTTTTATTGGCCTAAAAATGGAATTGTGACACCTGGCACACTATTCGCAAAAGGGAACTTGTCGCCGCATTCCGCGCCTGAGGTTCCCCGGTATGGTCCCGCCAAGCAAATCCAACACAATCGACTTTGACGCCGCTAAATTGCAGCGCCTGGGTTTTGCCAGCAATCGCCAGTCCGTGCGCCCGGTGTCTCTGGCACAGCTGCGGCAGAAGCTGAACCTGCAATTGCAGACCAGCTTGGAAGTTGAGCGCATCCTGGAAATCTTTTTCCGCGAAGTGCAGCGCCTGGTGCCATTGGATGCCGTGGCTTACCAACACCCGTCCAGCGACCTGCGCCTGGAACTCGGCACGCGTGCCACGCACTCGGCCGGCTATCGGTTGAACCACGACGGTGAGTATCTCGGCGAGCTGATTTTCCGCCGCAACCAGCGTTTTTCCGAGGAAGAGCTGGCGCAGTTGGAATCGCTGCTGGCCTGCATGCTCTTTCCGCTGCGTAACGCCCTGCTCTACCGCAAAGCGGTGCAGTGCGCGCTGCGCGATCCATTGACCGACACCGGCAACCGCATCGCCATGGACCAGGCGCTGCAACGCGAGGTCGACTTGGCGCGGCGCAACCTGCAACCGTTGTCGGTGCTGATGCTGGATGTTGACCACTTCAAGCACATCAACGACACCTACGGCCATAGCAGCGGCGACGAAGTACTGCGGGCGATGTCTGCCACGCTAAAAGCACAGTTGCGCAATATCGATATGATTTTCCGCTTTGGCGGCGAAGAGTTTTTGGTGCTGCTGTCCAACACCAGCCGCGAAGGCGCCGCAATGGTCGGTGAACGCCTGCGCTTTGCCGTACAAGAGCTGCAATGCACCGCACAGGGCCAGTCTATCGACGTATCGGTGAGCCTGGGCTGCGCTTGCCTGCTGCCGGGCGAGTCGGTTGATAGCCTGTTACGCCGCGCCGATAACGCGCTGTACGTGGCCAAACGTGACGGTCGCAATCGGCTGACCATGGCCGGCTAAGCCCAGGCAAAACGCGGCGCCGACAAAAAAAGGCCAGTCAATTGACTGGCCTTTTTGCATCCATAGCGCGGTAAAACTCAATCAAGCCTTATAGCGCGCGGCCGCCTGGCTGTGGGACAGGTTAGGACCAAGCTTTTGCCGTGCGGCGACAAACGCATTCCAATCCGCCGCATCGGGCAGCGAAGGAATAGTCACCAACTCGCCCTGATCAAAGCCGGCCAGCGCCGCATCGACCATCTCGCCAGCATCCATAATCATCGCCGCTGGAATGCGGTTGGCGTCAATGCCAGAGCGCTCCCAGATTTCCGTGCGGGTTACGCCCGGCAGTACCGCCTGCACCTGTACCCCCTGTTTGCCCAACTCACCGTGCAGCGATTGGCTCAAGCTCAGTACATAGGCCTTGGTGGCGCTGTAGGTGGCGTTAAATATTTCCGGCGCCAGGGCGACAACTGAGGCCAGGTTGATAATCGCGCCACGCCCAGCCGCGACAAAGTTGGCACCCGCGGCGGCGGCCAGATGAGTGACAGCGGTGATATTCAGCTCAAGCATATTGTCGATGGCGTCGCCATTGGCTTCGATCAGCGGGCCATCCAGCGCAACACCCGCGTTATTCACCAGCAGGCTGATGGCGCTGTCGCTGCGTAGGCGCTGCGCCACGGTTTTGATGTCGGTCTTTTGCGTCAGGTCGGCCTTTAATACTTCCACGTGCACACCGAAATCAGCGCTAAGGCTGGCGGCGAGTTTTTCCAAGCGCTGCTGGTCACGCGCGACCAGCAGTAGGTCATAACCACGACGCGCCAAGCGCTCGGCATATACCGCACCGATACCCGATGACGCCCCTGTTACCAGCGCAGTGCCCTTGGTGTTTTGCTGAGTCATTTGTGTGTTCTCCATAGCGGTTTCAATTCACGTGGCAGGTTTGGTGGTGCGTTGCGAGCACACTACTGGAGCTTAGATTACGGTCATAATTTTAAAAGTCTATATGTCAGCCAACATTTAACTATCGACGGATAGCTAACGCGTTTTAAAGCAATAACTCTGCACTAAACCTGCATTATTATTCATTGGTCATGTTTTTAGCCTGACGCCACACTGCGCGCCGTCGTATTCGCTGAGTTCTGCCATCTGATGTTCGCCACCTGGCTGTCCGCGTTTTTACCGTCTGCTTCCAACACCCGCCCTACCGAATGGCTACGCGCTGCCTATGGCGCGGCACTGGCTGTGTTTGCCTGCACGTGGGCATGCGGCGCGTTGTTTGGCCATGAGTTGGCCGCACATTTGCTCGGGCCACTGGGGGCGTCGGCGGTGCTGGTATTTGCGGTTTCATCCGGGGCGCTGGCGCAACCCTGGTCGTTGGTTGGCAGCTACAGCGTTGCCACCGTGGTGGCGATCACCACGCTGCTATTTATCAGCCCCGGTATTGCTGCTTCCGCAGTGGCAGTCGCGGCCACCCTGGTGCTGATGTGCGTGCTGCGTTGCCTGCATCCACCGGGCGCGGCGCTGACTATTTGCCTGGTACTTGGCGGCCCGCAGATAACTGCCCTCGGCTGGCATCTGCTTTACCCGGCGCTGTTTAACGCCGTCGCCTTGCTGGCCTTGGCCCTGCTCTATAACAACCTCACCGGTGTGCGCTACCCCAAGTTGCCGGCACCAGCCACCAGCCTGCACGCCACAGCAGACAACGCCCCGCAAGAACGCGTGGGCATTACCAGTGCCGATCTGGACGAAGCGCTTAATGAGCTTGGCGGTTTTGTTGATATCCAGCGCGAAGACCTCAAGCAGATCATCCGTGCCACGGAAAAAAACGCCCTGCGCCGCAGCATGGGTGATATTCGCGCCGAGCACATCATGTCCCGCGATGTGCAAACC
>NZ_JBBNAH010000431.1:0-1391 GCF_037994325.1 Pseudomonas sp. | reverse complement strand
CTTCCAGGTACATAAACCGGTCGGTGACTTGGCGCAGGGCGAGCTGGTCGGACGCGAGGAAGTTTTCTCCCAGGCCCAGGCCAATGACCAGCGGGCTGCCACTGCGGGCGGCGAGCAGGCGGTCGGGCTGTTTGGCGCTGATGACGGCCAGGCCGTAGGCGCCGTGCAGTTCTTTGACGGCGGCTTTCAAGGCCAGGGCCAGGTCGCCTAAGTCTTTGAATTTATGGTCGAGCAGGTGGACGATCACTTCGGTGTCGGTGTCGGAGCTGAACACATAACCGAGGCCTTGCAGCTGTTTGCGCAGGGCTTCGTGGTTTTCGATGATGCCGTTGTGCACCACCGCCAGGTCGCTACCGGAGAAATGCGGGTGGGCGTTGCGCTCGCTGGGCGCGCCATGGGTGGCCCAGCGGGTGTGGGCAATGCCGAGGCGGCCGACCAAGGGTTCGCCGGCCAGGGCTTGTTCTAGCTCGCTGACTTTACCCACGCGGCGGCGGCGCTCGAGCACGCCGTCGTTGTTGAAAACGGCCAGGCCGGCGCTGTCGTAGCCCCGGTATTCCAGACGTTTCAGGCCTTCCACGAGGATGGCGGTGATGTTGCGCTCAGCGACGGCGCCGACGATGCCACACATAAGTCTCTCCTTAAGCTTGCAGCGCGGCGCAGATCAGATTGACCCCGCGCGCGGTGATGGATGCACGCGCCTCAGGGTCGAGGCGGTCATCGGTGATCAGGGTCTGGACGCTGCTCCAGGGCAGTTCCAGATTAGGAATTTTGCGGCCGATTTTGTCCGACTCGACCATCACAATCACTTCGCGGGCCACCTCAGCCATCACCCGGCTAAGGCCCAGTAGCTCGTTAAACGTGGTGGTGCCGCGGGCCAGGTCGATGCCGTCGGCGCCGATAAACAGCTGGTCGAAATCGTAAGAACGCAGCACCTGTTCGGCGACCTGACCTTGGAAGGATTCGGAGTGCGGGTCCCAGGTGCCGCCGGTCATCAACAGCACCGGCTCGTGTTCCAGCTCGCTCAGGGCGCTGGCGACATTGAGGGAGTTGGTCATCACCACCAGGCCGGGTTTGTGGCCGAGCTGAGGGATCATCGCGGCGGTGGTGGTGCCGCTGTCGATGATGATGCGTGCGTGCTCTTTGATGCAGGCAACGCCAGCGCGGGCGATGGCTTGTTTGTACTGGGAGATGGGCTGCGCGGGGTCAACGATAATCTCTTGCGGCATGGGGATTGCGCCACCGTAACGGCGGAGCAATAGGCCATTGCTTTCCAGCGCAGCGAGGTCTTTGCGAATGGTTACTTCAGAGGTGGCGAAGGCTTTGGACAGCTCATCAACACTCACCTCGCCCTGCTCGGCGAGCAGTGCAAGGATGGTGTGCCGACGTTGCGG
>NZ_JBBNAH010000430.1:0-6015 GCF_037994325.1 Pseudomonas sp. | reverse complement strand
AATAGTCCTACATGTCTGTAGGAAGATTGCCAAATAACTGTATGCGTATACAGCTATTTGTTGTCTCCCTTCATGCCAAGGACATACCGATGTCGCGTTGTTTGCTTCTGCTTTGCCTCCTGCTCGCCACCTCTGTTCACGCCGCTGCCCCTCGCACCTTTGCCGAAGCCAAGAAAGCCGGTTGGAAGCTGTATGCCGCCAACCCGGTGGAGTTTTATTGCGGCTGCCGTTTTACCGGTAACAAGGTGGACCTGAAAAGCTGCGGTTATGTGCCGCGCAAAAATGCGCAGCGCGCCGCGCGTATTGAGTGGGAGCATATTGTGCCGGCCTGGGTGATTGGCCATCAGCGCCAGTGTTGGCAGAAGGGCGGGCGTTCCAATTGCGCACGTTCAGACGCGAAGTACCGCTTGGCTGAGGCCGATTTGCACAACCTGGTGCCCAGCGTTGGCGAGGTAAATGGCGACCGCAGTAACTTCGGTTATGGCTGGCTGCCGCAAAAGCCGACACAGTATGGCGCCTGCCCGATGGTGGTGGATTTCAAGGCGAAAAAGGCCATGCCACGCCCGCAGGTCCGCGGCATGGTGGCGCGTACGTATTTCTATATGAGTGAGCGCTATGGCCTGCGGTTGTCCAAGCAGGACAAGCAGATGTACGCGGCGTGGAATAAGCAGTACCCGGTCAAGCCCTGGGAGCTGGCGCGCAATCAGAAAGTCGCGTGCGTCATGGGGCGCGGCAATCCTTATGTTGGCAAGGTCGATCTCAAGGCCTGTCGCTAAAGGCGGTTACCACAGGTATACGGCCAAGCCGAGTGCGGCGCAGGTGGCGAGCACTTCGATTACGCCGCGTTTGAGGCGGAACAAGGCGACAAATGCCCAGAGGGCGATAAGTGCCGATGCCCAATCGATAGCCCCAGCAAAGCCCTGCGGCCAAAACACGTGGTAGGCGAAGAACAATGCCAGGTTGACGATTACGCCGACCACGGCAGCGCTGATGGCGGTGAGCGGTGCGGTAAAACGCAGCTGGCCGTGGGTAGATTCCACCAGCGGCCCGCCGATGAGGATGAACAGAAACGACGGCAGAAAGGTAAACCAGGTAACCAGGCAGGCAGCTACGGCACCGGCAAAAAAGAGCTGGTCCGGGCCGAAGATCTGTTTAACAAAACCGCCAACAAAGGCGACAAACGCCACCACCATAATCAGCGGGCCAGGGGTGGATTCGCCCAGCGCCAGGCCGTCGATCATTTGCCCGGGCGTTAGCCAGCCGTAGTGGCCCACGGCGCCTTGGTAGATATAGGGCAGCACCGCGTAGGCGCCACCAAAGGTAAGCAGGGCGGCTTTGGTAAAGAACCAGCCCATTTGCGTAAGCGTGCCTTGCCAACCGTAGAGCACGGAAAGGATGGCCATGGGCACGCACCAGAGCACAGCGCCGCAGGCCAGTAACACCAGCAGGCGGCGGATGTGGAAGCGGGCATGGGCGGGTGTGGGGGTGTCGTCGTCAATCAGTGCGGCGCCGAACGATTGCTGCGCGTTGGCACTGTGGCCGCCGAGATTGAAGATCGCTGGGCGCAGCTTGCCGCCCAACCAGCCGAGCACCCCGGCGGCTAGAACAATCAGCGGGAAGGGCGCTTGCAGGGCAAAGATGGCGAAAAATGCCGCCGCGGCGATGGCCAATAGCCAAGGGTTTTTCAGCGTGCGCGAGCCGATACGGTGAGCGGCATGTACCACAATCGCGGTCACGGCCGGTTTGATGCCGTAGAGCAAACCGGCCACCGCGGGCGTCTGACCAAAGCTGACATACACCCACGCCAGGCCGATCAAAATCAGTAGCGACGGCAGCACAAACAAGCCGCCAGCAATCACCCCGCCCCACGTGCGGTGCATCAGCCAACCGATATAAGTGGCGAGCTGCTGCGCCTCCGGACCGGGCAGCAGCATGCAGTAATTTAAAGCATGCAGAAAACGCCGCTCGGACAACCAGCGCCGCCGTTCCACCAGCTCTTGGTGCATCAGCGCAATTTGCCCCGCCGGCCCGCCAAAGCTGACAAAACCCAGCTTCAACCAGAACAGGAACGCCTGGCCCATGCTGACCGGTTGCGGGGCTTGCGACTTTTCAGCGGGCGTCATCCGTGTGCGTTCCTTTGGACGTTACAAGCTCAGGCGCAGCGCCAACGCGCCTAGGGTGATCAGCAGCACCGGCAAGGTCAGCACAATGCCGACTTTAAAGTAGTAACCCCAGGTAATGCGGATGCCTTTGCGCGCCAGCACATGCAGCCACAGCAAGGTGGCCAGGCTGCCGATGGGGGTGATTTTTGGCCCGAGGTCGCAGCCGATCACGTTGGCGTAGATCATCGCCTCGCGGATCACGCCTGTGGCGGCGGAGTCTTGAATCGACAGGGCGCCGACCAGCACGCTGGGCAGGTTATTCATCACCGATGACAGTAAGGCGGTAGTCAGCCCGGTGCCGATGGCAGCAGCCCACAGGCCATAGCCGGCAAAATAGTCGAGCGCTTGGGTGAGGTAGGCTGTAAGGCCGGCGTTTTTCAGGCCGTACACCACCAGGTACATGCCCAAGGAAAACACCACGATCTGCCACGGCGCATCGCGTAGTACACGGCGGGTGGAAATCACATGGCCGTGGGCGGCGACGGCATACAACGCCGCAGCGCAGACACCGGCAATCACGCACACCGGAATGCCCAGTGGCTCTAGCGCAAACAAGCCGATCAGCAACACCACCAATACACCGACGCCCACGGCAAAGGTCGGTTTATCGCGGATGGCATCTGCCGGTAGTTTGAGGTCTGCGGTGGCGTAGGCCAGGGGAATATCGCGGCGGAAGAACAGATACAACACCGCCAAGGTGGCGGCCACGCTGACCACGTTGACCGGCACCATCACCGCCGCGTAGTCGTTAAAGCTGAGCTTGAAATAGTCGGCGGAAACGATGTTCACCAGATTCGATACCACCAGCGGCAGGCTGGCGGTGTCGGCAATAAAACCGGCCGCCATGACAAAGGCCAAGGTAGCCGCAGGGGAGAAGCGCAGAGCCAGCAGCAGGGAAATCACGATGGGCGTGAGAATCAGCGCCGCGCCGTCGTTGGCAAACAGGCCGGACACCGCCGCACCGAGCAGTACGGTAAAAGCAAACAGACGCCGGCCATTGCCCCGCGCCCAACGCGCCACATGCAGCGCCGCCCACTCGAAAAAGCCCGCTTCGTCGAGGATCAGGCTGATAACGATCAGGGCAATAAAGGTCGCCGTGGCATTCCAGACGATGGCCCATACGGTGGGAATGTCATGCAGGCCAACCACACCAAACGCCAAAGCCAAGAGCGCGCCGACACTCGCCGACCAACCAACGCCAAGGCCTTTGGGTTGCCAGATAACCAGGAGCATGGTGAACGCGAAGATAAGGAAAGCGACAAGCATGGAAGTACTCAGGTAAGGGGCTGCATGGGGTAGGGGTGTAAATAAAGGTGGCGTAGGGTGTGCTGTGCGCACCAAACAATTTGCGCGTAAACCCATTGGTGCGCATAGCACACCCTACGCAAAGGCGCGCTTCAACGGTTCAGGGCTGCACTGTAATCGCTGGCGCTTTCCATTGGCCATGGGCGACTTCAGGTTTTGGATTGTATAAGCGCAGCACGCCATAAAACGGCCCCGGTGGCACTGGCAGCCAGTTACTTTCCAGAGCAATGCCGGGGCTGAGGCGTTGCAGGTACAAGGTAATGCCGCCATCGGGGTCACGTTGCAGACGATTGAGCATGCGCGAGTTGACCAAGTAGCGGTTCAGGCGGTTGTCGATCAGCAGTTTGGTGTTGGCGTCGTACAGGGTCAGCGACCAGAAAGCGTCTACCGGCGGCAATCGGTCCTTGGCGAAGTGCAGGCTGTAGTCATGCTGCAAGCCATTGAGCGGTTGCTCGTACTCATCGTTGAAGTAGCCGATGAAATTCGCCTCATCGGCGGAGGCGGCGAACAGGCCAATGGCGGCACCGGCATAGCGGCCCAAGTAGTTATTGGCCAGGTGCTCGCGGTCGCCAAACAGTTCGCTGGCGGGGATCTGCCCGCTGTCCACTTCGGCGCTTTTAAAGGTGGCAAACTCGGCCCGCGCGGCATCAATGCCAGCTTGCAGGGCGTTGTATTGCGTGGGGGTTAGCCGGTCCTCATGGAAGGGTTGGTCGCTGTTGATGCCGATGCGCGCAAAGCGGCGGCGCAGCGCCACTTCCGAGGGGTGAGGTGGGGCGAAGTTGAGAAGAAAATCCAGCAGCCGGAAGGTGGCTGGAGTCGCGGCGTTGTCCGGGCTCGGCACTGGCCAGACGATTCGCGGCGCCGTCGGCCGCGCTTCCAATTTCAAATAACTGCTCAAGGATTGCAGGGTGTAACCCTGTTGCACCTGGCGCATCTTGGCCATGTCGCCGGCATTAAACAGCTGGGTGCGGTACAGCGCATAGACGATGCTGCTTTCACTGCTCAGCACCTTGTCGATGCCAGCGGGCGTTGGGCCTTGCCAATTGGGCCCGGCGATCAGAAAGCGGCCGCCCTTATTACCCGTAGTGCGGGTGCCGAGGTAGGCAAAGTTCTGGGTAAAAATATCGCTCAACTGCACCGAGTAATAGCGCTCGCTATCGATGGTCGGCAGCGTCAGCACCATCGGCTCAGCGCGCAGATCCAGCCAGGCGTAGGAATAGCGGGTATCGGCAATGGGCGACTGCACCGCCCGGGTCTTGCCGTTGTACACGTCGGAATTATGCGAAATGCGATTGAACGGCGCCTGGTAGGCGTTGCTCTCGGTATCCACCGCCTGGATATACAGGGTCTTGTACATCTCCACCATCGGGTAGCCATAGATATAGGCTTCTTTAGCGATGGCCTCAGCCTCCAGCGGCTCCACCTTGACCTCGGCATGGGCGCCAATGCCAGACAGCAGGCCGAGGCCAAGAGCGAGGAGGGCGAGTGGTTTCATGCAGGGCGCCTTTAGCGGGTGAGTCCGGTTTCACACGTTCGCCGCAATGCCATTGCTGAATCAGCCTGACATCAGGGATAAAGAACGGCATTGGGCAAATTGGGTTCCGAGTATATGTCTAGCATTGCCGCTGCACTCCTGCGTTTAGCATTGCTGTTTGGGCTAATGGTAAGCACCGCACAGGCTGACGACTTTGCGTTGTCCTGTTACTACAGCGCCGCCGACAACGACGAAGGCCTGGCCGAATACGCCCACTGCGCCCGCCGCGAGGGCGACACCCTACGCGTGGCGCCCGAACACCTTCGCCGTTTAAGTTTCGATGACGATGGCCTGGCCAGCCTGTCCACCGACGGTGCCATGTTTTACGTCAACCGCCAGGGCGCGGTCCTGCAAGTGCCGATTTTCGACAATGGCGCCGACTATTTCGAAGAAGGCCTGGTGCGCGGGTTGGTCAACGGCAAGCTGGGCTACTACGACAAACACTTCAAGCAGGTCATAGCGCCGAAATACGACTGGGGCACGCCCTTCGACGGCGGCAAGGCCGAAGTGTGCGTGGGCTGCACCCGCGGCCCGGCCGACGCCGATGGGCACTGGTCAATGGGCGGCGGGCGTTGGGGCGTTATTGATCGCACCGGCAAGGAAGTGCAGCCGCTGCGTTAAGGCACAGGCGCCTCTGAGGTTTTTGACGTGCGCGACTCGCCGCTTTCCAACTTGGCCAAAATCCGGTCCAGCCGCTCGGTAATCGCCAGGTCAATTTTTTCGTGCAGGCGCATGATTTCCAGCTCGGCGCGTAGGTTCACTTCAAAGTCCAGGCTGGCGGCGAGGCGGTCTTTGGAGGCCTGACGGTTCTGGCTCATCATGATGATCGGCGCCTGTATGGCGGCGACGGTGGAGAGCATCAGGTTAAGAAAGATGTACGGGTAGGGGTCGAAGGCCATGCCGAAGTGGGCGAGCACGTCGGTGTTGAGCAGCATCCAGCCGAGCAAGATGACCGAGAAGGCGATGATAAAGGTCCAGGAGCCGCCTATCTCCGCAACCCGGTCGGACAGGCGC
>NZ_JBBNAH010000429.1:0-2489 GCF_037994325.1 Pseudomonas sp. | reverse complement strand
CGCTAAGGGTGCTGTCGCCGCAGGCGAGGCCCAGGTTGCCGTTTTGCATATCCGTTGCTCCCGCGCTCAGTTAATTTTTACCAGGCCGCCTTTGAGGGTCAGCATGCCGCCGCCATCGACGGTCTGTTCGGCGCCGGCTTTGTTGGTCAGGCTGATGCCAGCGTCGTTGGTCATGGTGGTACCGGCTTTGTTGTCCAGCGAGGTGCCGGCCTGGTTGGTGAGTGCGGTGCCGGCTTTGTCGGTAAGGGCCATGCCGGCTTGGGTGGTGAGGTTGGCGTCGCTCTTGGCAGTGAAGTCGCCCGTGCTTTGCAGGGTGAGGGTGCCGCTGACGTTGATGGTCAGGTTGCCGTCCACGGTCAGTTGGTAATTGCCGGTGACGGTTTCGGTGTAGTTACCGCCGGTGCTGTGGGTCTGGTCGCTGCCGACTTTTACCCTGCGGGTGTCCTTCACATCCAGGGTGTCGCTGCCGGTTTGGATGGTGACGCTGCGCTTGCCTTTTTCCAGGGTCACGGTTTCGTCGCCGTCTTTTACCGTGCGGGTGCGGGCGTTCTGGACGGTGAGGGTTTCGTCGTGGCCGACGGTGGCGGTGGTGTCGTTGAGCACCTTGATGTTGAAGTCTTTCTGCGCCTGCAAAAACACCTCTTCGCTGTCTTTTTTGTCTTCGAAACGCAGCGCGTTAAAACCGCCGCCGCCCTTGGAGGAGTTGGTCTTGATGCCGGATTGGGTCTGGTTGGCCGGCAGTTCAAATGGCACCGGGTTGTCGCCGTTATAGACGCAGCCGGTTACCAGCGGCCGGTCGGGGTCGCCGTCGATAAAGGTGACGATCACTTCCTGGCCGATGCGTGGCACAAATTGCAGGCCAAAACCTTTGCCGGTCCAGGGCAACACCACGCGTACCCAGCAGGACGAGGTTTCGTCGTTTTTGCCGGCGCGGTCCCAGGGGAATTGCAGCTTGATGCGGCCGTATTCGTCGGTCCAGATTTCTTCGCCAGCCTTGCCGACCACAATGGCCGTTTGCGTGTGCATACGCGGTTTTTGTGTGAGGCGCGGCGGGCGATAAACGGTGGCCTTGGGCATGGCCTCAAAGCGGTTGTGGTAGTGCTCGTGGCTAGCTTCGTGCACTACGGAGGTCACCACCCAGTCGATGTTTAAACTGGCATCGTCATGGCCGCTCAAGGTGAACCAATGCCCGGGCACCAACCAGCGGCAATCGCTGTCGCCGACCAAGCGTTTCTCCTGGCTACGCAGGCCGTCGACGCGCTGTTTAGTCAGCGCATCGCCACGGCCTTTGGCGGTGTAACCGCCGGGGTGGTCATACACGTTGCGCGGGCCAGCCACGGCTTCGGCCTGGGAATACAGCGCGGTGGTGGCCGTGGTGAATTCATAGTCGGTGGCGCTGTACACGCCGCTGACCGCCTGAATGCTGTACTGCGCCGAGCGAATGCCATGCAGCTCGCGCGTGCCGATTTCTTGTGCCAAGTAGGTGAGGGTGGGGCCGTTCGGGATCGGCAAAAATGCCTCGTTGCTATCGCCCAACACCAGCGTGTGCTGACCGGCGTCGTGGCTGAAAAACCAGAAAATCCCTTCCTCCTCCAGCAGCCGCGAGACAAAGGCAAAATCACTTTCGCCGTACTGCACGCAATACTCGCGCGGCGTATAGCTGCCAGTAAGGGACAGTTTGTAATCACTGAAACCATGCAAATCGAAAATCGCGGTGACGATATCGCTGGTGGTTTTGTTCTGGAACACGCGGTTATTGCTGGCCAGGGTCAGCCACCACAGCCAGGGGCGCAGCAACAGCTGGTAGCGGTCGGCGCTAGCATCGCCCGGCAGTTGGCGTATTTCGGCGCATAGGCCATCGACCGGGCGCAGTTGTGCGTCGTTGTGCAAGGTGGCAGTGACATGGCTGGCCACTGCGCTGGTCAGGGTCAGTGGGGTGGCGCTGTAGCCGTGTAGGGTCAGGCTGCCCAGGCCGTTCAAAGCCTCCTCGCCGGCAAGGGTTTCCGGGAACAGATCCGCCAGGGCCGGGGCTGTGACGGAGAGGGTGGTTGTGGTGTCGGTGGGGCGGGGCATCGATAGCCTCAAGCGAATGGTAGAGCTCAATTAAGGCCAGCAAATCGGAGCAGGCTCTTTGGGGCTATTTCTGGGTTAAGCTTTTTGCGGGTCTTTTCCCTTTTTTTCACGATATTTGACGGAATAAGCAGACCATGCTGACTTGTCTTTCTGCCACAGCGGGTCATAACCGTTTAAGGTTTGAACGAGAACGCCCAAGTTGTTCTCGGTCTGTATTATTTTCAGCATGTTTTCCGTTTTTCTAATGTTTTGATTCTTAAGCTCGTGGTTTACAGTTTTTTTTGTGTTAGCTACAAACTCCGTAGGTTTATTGTTTCGAAGACACGTCATGGCAGCAGCCCGATTTTCTGCTGCGCCAACGTGAACACCATCTCCAGGCTTTCCGCTTTCATGTCCGTGATACTCCGTGAGCTTGT
>NZ_JBBNAH010000428.1:0-3591 GCF_037994325.1 Pseudomonas sp. | reverse complement strand
CGGCGGCTACCTCGGAGAAAAGCACTCAGGCCAGTCAGCGGCTCTCCGAGTTGTCCTCGGGGCTGGCCAAACTGGTTGGCAGCTTCCGCGTCTAACAGCCTGTTCGGCGCCTGCGCGGGAATCATCTGCGCGCAGGCGCACGTTGTCTGGCCAACCTGTACCAGGGCAGGTCGTTATTTGTTCCTACCGTTGGTAAAGATTTTTCCAGGTGGGTTTGCTAGTCCCAATCTCGCTTTACTAGTCTGCTTGGCACTGCCTTCATCGCGACGGAATTGCCATGAAACCCATCTATCTGTGCCTGGCGTTATTGCTCAACGCCAGCTGCCTGTCCGTTTGTGCGCGTCGCCAATGCGGCCATTCCCGGGCACAACATTGAGCAACTGAGCAATGTTCAGCCCAAAGATTGTGCCCGTGCTTGCACAGACGCCACTCGCCGTAACTGGTGCAAGTCATTCGACTACTTCAAGGCGCAACATAAATGCGACCTGAGTGATAAACGCGCCAGCGATGTCGGCGGCTTAAAGACCGACTACCCGGGCAACCCCTAAGATCACTATTTGCTGGTGGGGGGCGAGGGCGTAGCCAACCCGATTCCAGGCAATAAGCATGTACTGTTTATAGGCATTGATGGCCTGCGCGGGGACACACTGTTGAAGGGCTGCGCAAACACGCCGGCGCTGAAGGCGCTGGCAGATGGCGGGGCGGTTCATCACAACGTGCTGGCAGGCGGTTCGCAAAGCACGTACAGCGGGCCAGGTTGGGCCACTGCGTTTACCGGCTTTTGGGCCAGCGAACATGGTGTGACCGGCAACGATCGCAACCTGGTGCTGCGCAAATCGCATGTGTTCGACTTGATTAAACACGCCTATCCCACTGCCACCGTGGGCGTGGTCGCCGACTGGTTCAACCTCACCCACAACCTCAAGCCCCTGGAGGCTGACTTTGTGGTGGCCAACGAGCTCAAGGAGTCGCAGCAAGCCACTGACACGGTAAAGGGCTGGCTGGGTTGGAAGAACCCACCCACCGCGATCTTTTATTACCTGCACAACGTCGATATTCACGCCGCCAGCTATGCGCCACTGAATGCTTACTACCAGAGCAAAATTGTCGGCGAGGACCACCAGATCCAGCAGGTACTAAACACCCTGACGGCGCGCCCCGCTTATGCCCACGAAGAGTGGCTGATCGTCGTGGCCTCCGACCACGGCGGCCTGAACAAAGGCCACGGCGGGCAAAGTGCCGGCGAGCGCGGCACGATCCTGATCCTTAACAACAACTACCGCAACCCAAGCAAAGCGGCCTACTGCGTGGGCGATATCAGCGCTACGCCGCTGCTACAAGTCGATGGCGTTACCCCGCATATCCTCGACTTTCTCGGCCTGCCCAACGCCACCGCCGGGCACAAGTATTCCGCTTGCGGGCTATAAGCCAAGAGACGCAAGTGCTTGTAGCGGATGCGTTTTTAAAGCGCACGAGGCGGTTGTAAGTTCTCGACAAGCCGGTACAATGGCGCGGCCTTCAGCCTTGAAGGCACGCGTTATGGTGACCCCCATCGGTCCCCCCGCAACGATTACCCGTTAACCTGGTCAGGTCCGGAAGGAAGCAGCCACAGCGGGAACATTGTGTGCCGGGGTGTGGCTGGTGGGGGTTGCCACCTCTCTCTAAGTCTCTAGTTTTAAAGACTTATCTGCACCAAAAATCTCAATGTGTGACACCTGTGTAGAACTCTAATGTGTTCCATGGGGCAGCATGCATTCTTCGTATGCGAAAAACAGCTTTCTCCCCCTAACTTCCTCTGTGTGATGTATTTCGTGTGGCTTTGCCGTATGCGTCTGGGTGCGCCTTACTGGCAGAAAGAAAGATAGGGGAGATGGGTATGTTTGAGCTAAGCGCGAGCGAGCAGAAGCTTGCAGCGGGTGATGACCGTGTAGTTGATCGACTCCGTCCATATGATTCAGGAAATCAGCGATATCGTTGAAGAGGTTTGTGCTGAGGTATCGCAGTTTTCGAGAAAAGCATCCGGGAGTTCTGCTGCGTTTTCGCCGACTGGCCTTGTGGATGATGTTTCCTTATGGCCTTCTACAATGCCCACCTTGCAAGAAGGCCGACTGATGATGACTGACGAAGAGCTTGGAGAAATAAAAGCGAGATGTTTGGCCGCGACAGCCGGACCATGGGCCTCTTTCATTGAGGGCCGGGACCATGAGGGTGGTTCAAGCTTCATCATGGTTGGGGACGAAGGCAGTAGGGCGGACGATATAGAACTGACAGGTGCTACTGAAGCCGATCAAGACTTTATTGCCCATGCACGGCAAGATGTCCCCGCTCTGCTTGAAGAGGTGAAGAGGTTGAAAGCTCTGCTGAAATGAATCAGTGCTCTTAACGCCCCTGAGAATCAGGGTTATCTATGTAAAAGCGTTACAACGTTGGAGCTACATAAGTCTATCGTGGCTCTAACAGAGCGTGCGCAGACACTCACAGGTCAATTGATAAGCAGTGATCGTCTCCCACAGGCGTTCAACTACTGGGTCGGCCAGTATCTTGATATTTTTAAGTTCTACGTATCATCATCAAAGTAAGGCCAGCGGAATGAGAGCCTCCAAAACATTTAGCCTTCTCTCTGGCGTCACACTGGCTTTTTTAAGTCTTATTTTTGTTTCATCAGTGTGTTTGGCCGGTAGTGGCAAGGGCGGCGACTGGGATCAGTTTATTGAAGCAGATTTCCCTAGTGGGTGCGTGTTCAGGATGGATATATACGACGGTTTTGCAGCCAATAGCGGTGTTAGCCAATATTATTGGATTGTGCAAACTTGTCAGGGCGATTTTCAATACAGGACCGATTATATTCCCCCTGAGTTAAGTCCAAATCGATACTATCCGCAGACACAGCGACTAAGCAAAATTAGCCCAATGACCCGAAGGCAGCTGAGAGATAGGTATTCGTTTTCAAAGGAGGGTCCCCTTGCTGACGGGAAAGGAAAGCGCGAGAGAGACTACGGGAAGCATTAGGAGCGGTTCATGGTAAGCATTGTAGACATTAAGTCATTCAAACAAAAAACACTTATCCCTCCCGCGTTCTAGACCATGTTTTTCCTGAGCTGTCTTAGTTTCTTGCTCCAAGGGGTTGCTTTTAACGCAGGTTTTAGCTTATTACGTCCAGTCCTATCTGGCGCGCTTCGTAGTACGGCAGTCTATATCGATACGCCGGAATAGAAAGTAAACGACAGTATATCGGCGCTGAATCGCCCAAAGGAAAGTAGTAAATGAAAGGACTCATTGCGGCGACAAAACCTCCCTACGTATTTATAAGCTTACTTTTATATGCGGTTTGTCTCACGCAGACTGCAGTTTACGTGGGGCCAAGCTTTCGGCCTGAAACAGGCGCGTCGTTATTACTCAGCGGTTGGCTTGGAGTAATAGTAGACGGGCAGCTCTCATGGCTGGCTAACGTGTTTTACCTTGCCGCTGTTATAAAAAGAAAAAAGCCCAAGTCCTCGCTGAAGTTCGCTGTGCTTGCGTTAGTTTCGGCCATATTTTTACTCAAAAGACAAATCATGGTAAGCGAGGCTCCTGCCTATGCTGATGTAACTG